>CAVOCN010000010.1:0-12534 GCA_963694205.1 Dehalococcoidia bacterium
TCGCTGGCTAGTTTTACCCGCTGGGCCTCGCCTCCGGAAATGGTTGTGGCGGGCTGGCCCAGTCGGATGTAGCCCAGCCCCACGTCCTCCATTGTTTGGAGTTTTCGCCTAATCGACGGAATGTTTTCGAACAGGGCCAGTGCTTCAGTGACCGTGGAGTTCAGCACGTCGGCAATCGACTTGCCCCGGTAGTGGATCTCCAGCGCCTCCCGGTTGTATCTTGCCCCGTCGCATATCTCGCAGGGCACCGTCACATCCGGCAGAAACTGCATCTCTATCTGAATGTAGCCGTCTCCCCGGCACGCCTCGCAGCGCCCGCCTTTGACGTTGAAGGAGAACCTGCCCGGCTTGTAGCCCCGCACCTTCGCATCGGGCATAGAGGCGAACAGCTCGCGTATGGGCGTAAAGGTGCCGGTGTAGGTGGCGGGGTTGGAACGAGGCGTACGCCCGATGGGCGACTGGTCGATGTCCACGACCTTGTCAACATTGTCCAGGCCCTCAATGCCCTCGTGTGTTCCCGGCCGGTCCTTTGCCCGGTAAAAGCGCCTGGCCAGGGCTTTGTACAGCACCTCGTTTATGAGCGTGCTCTTGCCCGACCCCGAAGCGCCCGTGATGCAGACCAGCTTGCCAAGAGGTATCTCGACGTCAATGTCTTTGAGGTTGTTGTGGGAGGCGCCTTTTACGGTCAGGGACAGCCCGTTGCCAGTCCGCATCTCAGTGGGTAGCGGAATCATCAGGCGGCCGCCAAGGTATCCCCCTGTTAAGGACTTTTCCTCGGCGATGATGTCGTCCACCGTGCCCATGGCCACCAGGTGCCCCCCGTGTTCACCGGCGCCTGGGCCGAGGTCCACAACGTGGTCGGCGGCGCGCATGATGGCCTCGTCATGCTCGACGATCAATACGGTGTTCCCGAGATCACGCAGCCTTTTCAGCGTCCCAATTAGCCGCTCGTCATCTTCCGGGTGCAGGCCAATCGACGGTTCGTCGCACACGTACAGCACGCCCATCAGGCCGGAGCCTATTTGAGTGGCCAGGCGAATGCGTTGGGCCTCTCCCCCTGAAAGGGTCGACGCGGTTCGGCTCAGGTTCAGGTAGTCGAGGCCAATATTGACGAGGAAGCTGAGCCGCTCGGCAATCTCTTTTAGTATCTGGTCGGCTATCGCCATTTCGCGCGCAGATAGCTGCGGCGGATCGTAATTGGCGTCGTCTTCGTCGTCGTCTTGCCCTGTAGCTTCGGCACCAGTTCCGTTGGCCGAAGCGTCTATCTTCGGGACCGGGGCAACCAGATTCTCGGCTTCTCTTAGAGACCGCACCCACTCGGCGGCTGCGGTGATCGACTTGTCGGTAACGTCGATCACGTTCACGCCGCCGATCCTCACCGCCAGTGCCTCCGGTCGCAGCCGGAAGCCATCGCATGTCTGACACGTGCGCTGGGCCATGTAGCGCTCAATGTCGTTGCGGACGTTGTCGGACTCGGTCTCTTTGTACCGGCGCTGCAGGTTGTTGATCACACCCTCGAACGAGGTAGTCCACTTGAACTTGCGCCCCTTCTGGGTGGTGTGGGTCATCTTGACCTTTTTGCTGCCGGTGCCGTACAGGACCACGTGCAAATCATCAGGGTCCAACTTCCCCACAGGCGCGTCAATGTCGAAGCCGAACGACGTGCCTAGCGACTCCAGCAAGCTGGCGAACCAGGGGCTGGATGTGCCGCTGCGTGCCCACGGCTCCACGGCCCCCTTCGCCAGGCTGAGCTTGCGGTCGGGGATGACCAGGTCGGGGTCGACCTCCAGCTTGTAGCCCAGGCCCGTGCACTTGGGGCAAGCCCCGTGCGGGTTGTTGAAGCTAAAAGTTCGGGGCTCTATCTCTCCCAGGGAGATGTTGCAGTGGACGCAGGCGAAGTTCTCGGAAAACAGCTGCGTTTCGCCGTCGATGACGTCTATGAGAACGGTGCCACCGGCCAGACGCATAGCCTGCTCTACCGAGTCGGCCACCCTGCTTATGTCGGCGCTTTCGCCGATGACGAGCCTGTCTACTACGACTTCGATGTCGTGCCACTTCTTTTTATTCAGAGCGAACTCATCTGACAGGTCGTGCATTTCGCCGTTGACGCGCACCCGCACGAAGCCCGTTTGCCTGGCCGACTCGAACACGTCTTGATGCTCGCCCTTGCGTCGCCTCACCACGGGCGCCAGAACTTGCAGGCGAGTGCCTTCGGGCAAAGAAAGCACCGCATCGACTATTTGCTGCACAGTCTGGGTGCGCACGGGGCGGTCGCATTTGTAGCAGCGGGGCCTGCCCACCCTGGCGAACAATAGCCTGAGGAAGTCGTAGATTTCGGTCACCGTGCCGACGGTCGACCTGGGGTTGTGCGAGGCCCCTTTCTGGTCGATTGAAATGGCGGGGGAGAGGCCCTCTATGTAGTCCACGTCGGGCTTGTCCATGCGGCCCAGGAACTGCCGGGCATAGGCCGAAAGCGACTCGACGTAGCGCCGCTGGCCCTCCGCGTAGATGGTGTCGAAGGCCAGAGAACTCTTGCCCGATCCGGAAACGCCGGTCATGACGATAAGCTTATTGCGGGGAATCGTTACATCGACGTTCTTCAGGTTGTGCTCGCGCGCGCCCTTAACGACGATGTTTTGCAACGGGCTAACCGGGTTCCTGACCGCCTCTAAGGTGGCCAACGCGTCTTCAGTCACGCCGAGCCCCGTCGCCGGGATCTGGGCCCCCGAGACCCGAATCGCAGTTACGGGCCCATTATTGGAAGCGTCTGCTTTTCGCCGTTTCACTGCGGCTTTTTGGCTTTTTGTGGCCGTCTTTTTAGGGGCGGCCTGGCTAGCTTTTTTCTTACCCGGCAACGGCTATACAGACCTCAAGACAACACCTGAACAGATGTTTGGATAGAACCCAGATTGTAGCATCGCTCACCCTGCATGTTAGCCTGCCATGATGACGAGTTCTGAGCTTCCCCACCTCGCGGACGTACCCGCCCAGAAGGTCGCCTACATCGCCGCCCGCGGCAGCTACGAGATGCTGCCCGCCCAGATGATCGAACTGGCCATGTGGTTCGGCAGGCAGGCCATCGAACTGGGCGGCCATCCGGGCGCGACGTACAACAACGGCCCCGACCAGACCGACGAAGACGACCTCGAATGGGAGGTGTGGATACCGACCAATGCGGCCGTACGCGAGCGAGAGTCGGTAGACGGACAGATAGGTGTCAAAACTCTTCCGGCCGCTACTTGCGCCACGCTGGTCCACGTAGGAGCCTACGAAAACCTTGATAACTCGTCTGGCGTCCTGCTGCGATGGGCCGCCGAGGAGGGCCACGTGCGGGAAGGCCCGATGCAGACGATATTCCTGGACGACCCGGCGGATGTGTCCGAGGACGAACTCAAGACGCTCATCCGCTTTCCAGTCAAGACCTGACGGGACTGGGTACCTGTAAAGCGGTGCTAGCCAGAGTTGCGCCGTGCTGACCAGCATTGGGCCATGCTAGAATAGTTTCACGAGTGGCACTGCGCCGCTCGCATTTGTTTGTCAGCGGGGTTTTTTAGGCCCCGCCATTGCACGAGGAGGAAGGCTTTTTGGCCTACGTCGTATTAAGGGATGGTGAGGATGGGGAAGGGCTTCTCAAGCGCTTCCAGTCTTCCATCCAGCGTGGCGGCATCATGCGGGAGCTCCGGAATCGCCGGTTCTTCCGCACCAAGGGTGAACAGGGTCGTATCGACAAGGCTCGCGCCATTCGCCGAGCCCGTCGTAAGCGTCGTCGTCGTTAGGGTTTCTTAGCGAGGCCACGAGGCTTCGCTCAGGTATACGCTCGCCCGACTCGCTCTCGGCTCTTCGGCTTCGCCTCATCGGCTTCTCCGTGCGAGCTTTGTCTCGCTTGGCCTGTGCTCGCCCGACTGACTCTACGCTCGCGGGACTCGCTCTTGGCTCTTCGGCTCACGCCTCATCGGCTTCTCCGCGCGGGCTTCGCCCGGCTATTGCACGGCTTTTCGGATTTGTTGTTCCTAACGGCGGACTCTTTGAAGCGTTGTGGTTAGCGAGCCGCTGTTAACGCTTTGGTGTTTACCGGCATCTAAGTGTTAGAGCCCACTTCCGGAGAGCCGACATGACCCCATTTAACACCTTCCTGCCCAGGGCAGCCCGCTTCACTGCCGCGACCGCTGTGGTATTGCTCGTGGCCGCGGCCTGTGGGACCGCCGTGACCGACGAGCCTGTCGCCATCCCCGAGATCGCCGCAGAAACGGTCGAGTTGCAGGCCCTGCCCACCGCCACCGGCGTCGCCATAGTGAGCGTCGCGCCAAGCACTAACGAAGAGGCGGCCGAGGTCGTCGTCCAACAGGACCCTGAGCCCGCGAGCCCTGGCGTCGACGATCCCGTCGCCCTGGCCGACGCCAATGGGGACCCGGCCGAGAGCGCGTTTGTCGACGAAATCGAACCTGACGGGCTGACCGAGGCCATCCTGTTGGCCGACGCCCACCCGGTCCTATCGACAGTAGACGTGGTCAAGCTCCTTAAGCCGTCCGTCGTACACATCGCCACCGAGTTCCTCAACTCCGGGTTCATGGACCAGCCCGAGCCCGGCTCCGGCGTGGGCACCGGCATCATTCTCGACGCCGACGGGCACATCCTCACCAACAACCATGTGGTAGCCAACGCCCAGTCGTTAATCGTCACCCTGAACACCGGCGAGAGCCTGGAGGCCGTTGTCGTCGGCACCGACCCCGCCACAGACCTGGCCGTTATACGCATCGACGCGCCCGACCTGTTCCCCGCCTTTCTCGGCGTTTCCGGCGATCTCGAAGTTGGTGAAGATGTCATAGCCATCGGCCATGCGCTGGGCCTGCCCGGCGGTCCTACTGTCAGCAAGGGGGTGGTGAGTGCGCTGGGTCGGTCCATCTCGGCCGACGCCCAGAACACCATCGTCGACCTCATTCAGACAGACGCGTCTATCAACCCCGGCAACAGCGGCGGCCCGCTGGTCAACGAGCACGGGGAGGTTATTGGAATAAACACCGCAATAATTCAAGAAGGGCGTGGCATAGGCTTCGCCATCAACATCGACGACGCCAAGGTGGTGGCCGAGCAATTGATAGCCGCCGGGTTCGTCGACCGTGGTTTCTTGGGGGTTACGCCGTTCAACCTGACCTCGGCGCTGGCCAACCAGTACGGCATCCCCGTCGAAGAAGGGGTAATTATCCAGCGAGCCGTGCCGGGCTCAGGGGCAGCAGAGGCCGGGCTTCAACAGGGCGACGTGATCGTGATGATGGACGACGTGGAAATTCACAACACGGGCGAGCTTTCCCGTTTCCTCATAAACCACAGGGCCGGGGAGACGATCACCATCGTCTACTTCCGGGGCGCCGAGCGAATAGAGGCCGCCGTCACCCTGACGGCCAGGCCCAGCTAGACTGGGCCTACTTTGCCGTCGCCGTCGGCGCTGAGGAGTGCATGGAAGGGGTAGCCGCGGCGCTTAACCTCGGCGCTGCCGCCCTCGTTGCGGTCCAGTACACAGAGCGCGACCGTCACCACGCAACCTGCCTCTTCTAGCGCTTCGACCGCCAGGAACAGGCTGCGTCCGCTGGTGCAGGTGTCGTCGACTACTGCCACTTTCATGCCCTCGCGAACCGAGCCCTCGACGCGGCGAGCCGTCCCGTGACCCTTGGCCTGGTTCCGTACGATGAGCGCGTTTATCGGTGTGCCTTCCACATGGCTGACCGTTGCGACTGACGCCACGATAGGGTCGGCGCCAAGGGTCGGCCCGGCGATGGCCTCGGCACCGCTCGCCAGCACCAGGGGCAGCAACGCCTTGGCGACCAGGTACCCACCCTCAGGGTCGAGCGTGAGCAACCGCCCGTCGAAGTAGTAGCTAGATGTGCCGCCGGCAGAAAGCTTGAACTCGCCGTAGCGAAGTGCACCGCGCTCTTCTGCGATTTGCTGTATTCGGGAGATAATGTTCTCGGTCAATTAGGCTCCTAAACCCGGCAGTAATTCTATATGCCTGCCCAGGCGCTCGGTCGTCTTAACCTTCGGAGGGGAAAGCCCATGTCACTAAACCGATACGCCGTCTTTGCGATTGCCGCGCTTGTTATGGCCCTGGCCGCGGGCGCTTGCTCGTCCAGCCCGGCGGCCGAGCCCGTAGTCACAGTCCCGGCCGACCCGACCGCAGTGGCGACGCCTACCCAGGTGACCCTCGTCTCCACGCCTGAGCCGACCCCGGACACTGGCACGGAACCCGTTTCGGAGGCGACCAGCCACCTGACCCGCCAGGACGTGCTCGCAGTCATCGGTGAATCTGTCGCCTTGACGGTTGAGCAGCTCCAGCCGCAGGCCATCGACAGCTCGGAAGCCCCGGTCCCGGTGGAAGCCATCGACGAGTGGGTAATCACGCTGTTCCAGGTCCCTGAAACGGGCGCGGCGATCGTGTTCTCCGTCATGGACCTGGCCACCGTAAAAGACGCCGAGACCGTGTTTACCGAGGTGCAACAAGGGTTCACCGGGCAGACTGTCTCCGTAGGGCTGGGCGATGACAGCGTGGCCTTCGAGCCCAATGGCAGCGGTATAGGCTCGATCATCACGTTCATTCAGGGTGACCTGGTCGTCTCCATGACCGACACCCTGCCCCCTGGCGGCGAACCGCTCACCGGCCTCGCTGGCCTCACCTCTCTTGGCCGCACCGCGAGCGACCGCCTGACCCGGGAGTCCACCAGGGGTGAATCAGGTGGCGGCCCGCAGGCCGTCCTAGACCAGGCCCTGGCCCTGTGGGCAGCGAACTCGGCCTCCGATTACACCTTCGAATTTAACTGGGTTTGTTTCTGCATTAGAGAGTGGGTCTCGCCCGTCTCCCTATCGGTCTCCGGTGGCGAGGTCGTCTCGGCGGTGTTCGTCGAGAGCGGTGAGCCGGTGACGGACGCCAACCAGCTGGCCAGCTACATGACCATCGAGGGTCTTTTCCAGCTGTTGCAGGGAGCCATCGACCAGTCGGCGGAGTCCATACCGGTCGAGTTCCACCCGGTCGACGGCTTCCCCGTCTCGGCGTTCATCGACTACGACGCCCGCATGGCAGACGAAGAACGCGGCTTCAGCGCAGCGAACCTGTCGCTGACGAACTAGGGGGAACTAGGGCCCGGCCGCCCTCACGCCCGTGTCAGGCCGCCCTGTGCGTCGGCCTGCACCAGCGACGTCAGCCGCACCCCCTGCGCCGCGACGGTCTCTCCGCCGCCTTCTAGCCGGTCCAGTACGCAAAAGACCCCCGTCACCTCGCAGTCGGCGTTTCGCAGGGCCTCTATCGTCCGCACAAGCGTGCCTCCAGACGCGCAGGTGTCGTCCACGACGGCGACTTTCATGCCCGGCGTAAGCCGCCCTTCGATGGCCTTGCCGGTGCCGTAGTCCTTGGCGGACGTGCGCACGACAAGCGCGCCCAGGGTGCGGCGTTCGTCCAGGTGGCTCAGTAAAGACACGGCGGTCGTGATCGGGTCTGCGCCCATCGTCGGCCCGGCAGCGGCCTCGGCCCCGCTGCGGCGCACCAACGGCAGCATGGCCGACGCCACCATTAGTATGCCCTCGGGGTCGAGCGTGAGCAGCCGCCCGTCGAAGTAGTAGTCCGATTCCTGCCCGTCGGCCGAAAGGACGAACCGGCCCCTCTTCAGCGCATCTAGTTCGTCGATGCGCTCCAATATGCGGGCGACGGGGTCGGGGTGGCCTCCGATCTTCTTGGCCCGGGCGTTCATCGCCTCAAATACCGACGGCACCTCTACTTGGCCAGTTCGTTTACGCGCACGGCGTAGAGGCCACGCTCTTCAATTTCGGCGGCCCTGGGTAGCAGTTCATCGGGCAGGTCATTCACGCCAATCTGGCGGCCCGGCAGGGTATCGAACAGGCCTGCTGCGACCCGCAGTAGCGAGGCCACCGCGTCCTCCATGGAGTCTGCCTTGCCAGAAGAGATAAGATCCCGGACGCCCTCGACAATGGGGTTTGGGACATCAATGTCAGGGCGGGCGGCGGTGTAGACCGTCATATCGGTCTCGACAGTGCCGGGGTGGTAGGCCATGACCGAGACGCCGTGCGGAGACGCCGACCCGGCCAGGCACTCGGTCCACAGCGTGAGGGCGGCCTTGGACGCACAGTAACCGGAGTAGCCAGGGCTGGCGAACCCGGCGGCACCGCTGGACACGTTTACGACGCGCCCGTGGCCGCGAGCCACCATGCCGGGCATTGCGGCGTGTGCGAAGTAGAACTGGCCTAGCACGTTAACTTCCATTACCCGCCACCACTCGGCCGGGTCAATTTCCCAGTCCGGTCCGGTCGGCCCCGCCACACCAGCGTTGTTGATGAGAACGTCCAACGGGCCGAGCTGGCGCTCTGCCTCTTTGAGCGTGGCGTTTACCGAGTCCTGGTCGACAACGTCGCATGCAAGCGTTATCGCACGCCCCCCGGCGGCCTCTATAGCCGCGGCAGTCTCTTTCAGGCCCGACTCCGAGCGCGCCACCAGCGCAACCGTAGCACCGGCACCGGCTATCGCCTGGGCGAAGCCTCGGCCCAGCCCCCGGCTCGCGCCGGTCACCAGGGCTACCTGTCCGTTCATATCGATCGATTCAGTCATCTTTTTACTCCCCTTACTCCCCCAATAACTGCGCTGATCTTACTTTGTGTACAGGTGGTGTCGAGCAATGTACTCCGCCACGGCAGGTGGCACACACTCTGAGACGGGCTTCCCGGCCGCAACGGCCTGCCGTATCTCTGAAGAGCTGATGTCTGCCGGAACTCCCGTCAGCACATGTGCCTTATCGGATGCTCCGGGGGAAACCTGTTCCAAAGCAGCGACGCCGGGCAATGCGCCGATTCCGGGCACTGCGTCAGGGCCGGGAATTGGGCTGGGCCTCTCTATTGCAACTACTTGCGCCAGTTCCAGTACGCGGCGAGGGCTTCGCCAGCGGGGAAACGATGACAGGGCGTCTAAGCCGAGCAGCAAGAATAGCTCGTCGTCGCCCCCCTCTACGGCAAGTTCGCCGAGCGTATCGACGGTGTAGGTGGGGCCGGGCCTGCGCACCTCGCGGTCGTCCACAGCCATCGACGGTTCGCCTGCCACCGCGAGCCTGACCATCTCCAGGCGATGGTGGGACGAACTAATAGACTGGCCGGCTTCCCGTTTCATCCAGGGGTCACCGGCGATCATAAATAGCACTCGGTCGAGTCCGAGCATGTCGATGGCCTCGGTCGCTTTTGCCAGGTGGCCGTTGTGGACCGGGTCGAACGTGCCCCCGAAAATCCCTACCCTGGCCCCTATGACCACTCCCATTCAGTGTCGCCCAGTTGGACCGTGTCGCCGGTCTTTATTCCCAGGTCTTCAAGCTTTTGCACGATGCCAAGTTTTCGCAGGTGGCCGTAAAACTGCGACCTCGCCTGCCAGTTCTCTGGGTCAACCATGGTGGCCATGCGCGCCGCCTTGAGAGACTCGATAACGAAAACCCCGTCTTTCACCGTCACGCTCGACCGCTTGTTTACAGGCGTCGGACGAATAATCTGGACACCGCCCGCCGCCGGCGCTTTGGGCACCTTGCGGATCGCCTTTTTCTTGTTCTTGGTGTTTCCCGCCAGCCGCTCGGCCAGGGTCGGTGGCGCTTCACCTGCGGGGTCTTCCCGCTCAAGTACGAGGACGACAAGATCTAAGAGCTTTGTCAGGCCGGTACGGGCAGCAGCTGAGGTGCGAATCACCTTCAGGCCTCGCGCTCGCAAGGCCTTCTCTAGCTCGTCGGCCTTTTCCTCGGCCTCGGCTATATCCATCTTGTTCAGAACGACCACCCGTGTCTTTTGGGAAAGTCGCTCGTCGAACATGGCCATCTCTCGCTCGATCTGGTCACTGTCAGCCAATGGATCATCAAGAGATGCATCGATCACGTGAACCAGGACCCTCGTCCGCTCAATGTGGCGGAGGAAATCGTGGCCCAGGCCAACTCCCTCGTGGGCGCCCTCTATAAGGCCGGGTATGTCCACCATCAGGAACTCAGAGCCCCTATGCTCGACCACGCCTAGCACCGGTTCTAGGGTTGTGAACGGGTAGGAAGCAACTTTTGGCTTGGCAGCACTAACCGCCCTCAGAAGGCTGGACTTGCCAGCGTTTGGCAGGCCTACCAGACCAACGTCTGCAATTAGCTTGAGTTCGAGCCTGAGCGCTCGTTCCTCACCCCCCTCGCCCGATTCGGCAAGCATGGGGAACTGGTTTACCGAGTTGGCATACGAGGCGTTTCCCCGGCCACCGGAACCACCCGACGCCACGATAACCTCTCGCCCATGATCGTCGAGGTCGAACAAAACAATTCCCGGGCTGCCGTCTTCGGCCAGTTCGTGGATCTGAGTACCGACCGGTACTGAAACGATTACGTTCTTGCCATTGGCACCGTGTTTAAGCGCAGGTAATCCGGGGCCACCCGATGGCGCTTCGAACCTGCGCCTATAGCGGAACTCGATCAGGGTGTTGATGTTGCGGTTTGCCCTGAGGATGACGCTACCCCCGTCTCCTCCGTCTCCCCCATCGGGTCCGCCCTTTGGGACGTACTTCTCCCGACGGCCAGAAATGTTGCCGTTTCCCCCGCTGCCACTTATTACGACGATGTCAGTTTTATCAATCATAAGAAAGTAACGATATGAGTTAGGTAATAGGGGTAATAATAAGGACGTTGATAATGTGGAAACACGCTATAAGGGCCTGTATACAGGGATTTTATCACGATAGAAATTGTGGGAAGAGTTGTGTTGATTGGGGACCAGCTTGGACAATTGTTTATGCATTCGCAATGTCGGGCCAACCAGCAATCTTATTCACAGTTATCAACTCTTCTCCACAGCTTACCCCCAAGTTATTCACAGGGATAATTAAGCTGCTACTACGCCGCAAATTACAGATCCAAAGAGCCAGGGACGAGCCGGGCAAAGCCCGCGCGGAGAAGCCGATGAGCACGCCGCGTGCGGAGAGCCCCCTAAGGCGAAGTAGCGAGCAGGGGAGCCGAGATGGCGCGACGCAGATCGGCCAGCTCGTGTCGCAGCCCATCGTCCTCGCGCATGAGCGAGGACACCCGGTTGCGTGCGTGCAGAACAGTTGAGTGGTCGCGGCCGCCGAAGGCACGGCCGATCTCGGCCAGCCCCATGTGGGCGTCCTCTCTCAGCAGGTACATCGCGACATGACGGGCCAGCGTGGTGTGAGCGTCACGCCGCCTGGACGTGAGGTCCCGGAGATCGAGCGAGTAGTGGGCGGTGACGGCGTCGAGCACGCCGCTCTGGGAAACAGGGGTGTACCGATTCCGGGCGACCGCGGTCGACAGGACCCTGCGCACCGTTTCTGCGGTAACGACGCTCCCGGTGAGTTCGGCGTAGGCGATGGCCCTGTTCAGGCCCCCCTCGAGCTCGCGAACATTGCGGTGTGCCAGGTCGGCCAGCAGCTCCAGCGCCTCGGTGGAAACTCGGCCTGCCATGGCAGAGGCCTCCGCCTTGGCCCTCAGTATAGCCAGTCGTGTTTCCAGGCCCGGAGCCTGGATGTCGACGACGAGACCCCCGGCCAGTCGAGAGCGAACCCGGTCCTGTAGCACCGTCAGTTCGCCGATAGGCCTGTCGGAGGTGACCACGATCTGGCGGCCGTCCATGTGTAGGGCGTTAAACGTGTGGAAGAACCCCTCTTGTGTTTGCTCTTTGCCGATGAGGAATTGGATATCGTCCAATAGCAAGACATCAGCGCTCCGGTACCGGGCCCGGAACTCCTCAGTCTTCCCCTCCCTTATGGCGCTGATGTACTGGTTGGTGAACTCCTCGGTGGTGGCGTATGCAGTCGATAGGCCCCGCGACTGGATGGCGTGACCAACGGCCGTCAGCAAGTGAGTCTTGCCCAGGCCGACGTCGGAGTGGATGAACAGGGGGTTGTACAGCTCACCCGGCCGATCTGCCACGGCCGAAGCCGCGGCGTGGGCCAGGTCGTTGCTGCCCCCGACTATGAATGAGCCGAAGGTATAGGCGGGGTTGAGCCTCACGGGAATGCGGCTCAGTTCAGGGACAGGGACAGGGACAGGGACCGGCGCTTGCGCGGCCAGGCCGGGCGCGACCGCCTCGGGCCCAACGGCCAGATTTGGATCGCCGGAGACCGTAGCTGGGCCTGCTACGGCGGACGCGGGCGAGCCAACTACCTCAATGCGAAGGTCGGCCGGGCACCCCAGGACTTTTTCGACCGAGTCTAAGACAAGTTCAAATAAACGCTGCTCCAGCATTTCAGCTACGAAAGCGTTCGGGGCGGCAACCTTGAACACGCCGTCTGTGTAAGACAGGGCAGTGGTTTCTACCAGCCACGTCTCGTAGCACGCACCGGAAACCCGCATCTGCAGTTCACCCAACGCGGCCCGCCACAGGGCGGCCGGGGGGGCGAGCGTGTCGATGGACGAAGGGCTTTGCAGTGCTAATTTCTCCGGAACGGAAGTGCTCAAGCTCGGTGTAAAAATCCAGCATAAGGGGTCGAAAAAATGGCACAGACCTAGCCAGAGAAAAACGCAT
>CAVOCN010000011.1:0-12284 GCA_963694205.1 Dehalococcoidia bacterium
GGCCCGCGGCTTCCACCGGGTGCTAAAAGTGGCCCGGACTATAGCCGACCTGGCGGGCGAGAGCGAGATCGGCCTGCCCCACGTCGCCGAGGCGTTGCAGTACCGGCCAACGGCGTTTAACTAGGGAGTCTTGGCCTCTTCCCCTGGTGTCGCGCCTCCTGGCGCGGGGCGTTTTGCTCGCCAGACACGGTAGCCGATGAACGCTATGACGGCCGCGATGATCGCCGCTCCGACCACCCCTGTTATCCAGGCGAAATTTCCCTCGACCCACGCCTGGATCTCTTCGCCGAAGGCGAGGATGAGGACGCCGATGAGCAGGAACCTGGCTCCTCTACCAATGAGAGAGGCGATGAGAAACAGTTTGCGGTCGAACCCCAGAACCCCGGCCAGTATGGCGAAAACCTTGTACGGCACAGGGGTGAACGCAGCGATGAGGATGGCCCACACGCCGTAGCGCTCAAATAATGCCTCGCCGCGCAGGATGTACTTCTCTGGGAGAAGCCGTTCGGCAATGGGCCGCCCGAGCCGTCCGCCAAGCCAGTGGCCGACAAAGGCTCCTGCGACCGAAGCGCCAGTCGCCAGCAAAGCCAGCCATATCGCGTTATGAGGCTGGAGTACCGCTATTGCTATTAGAAGCGGGTCGGGCGGTATCGGGTTGAATATCGACTCGGTAAAAGTCGATAGAACGAGAATGCCGATGGCCCATCCGCTCTCGGCGAACCCGAGCAGCCAGTCGGAGAGTTCGTGCAGCCAGGCCAAGGCTCAGTCGCGCTCGATCATGATCTCTACGGCGACCGTTTGGCCCTCGATGGTCGCCTGCGCAACCCGCGTTTCTAAGTGGGGAAGTTCGGTTTCCCGCAGGGCTGGCGAAGGCGCTCCATCGGACGCTTGCAGTGCCCGAACCACGGCTTCGGGTGCTCGGGAAAGTAGCTCCGGGTCGAGAGAGTAGAGGATGGCTTCTTGTTCCAGCAGTGCGCTGTTTGCCTGGGCCACGGAAACTTGCTTAAACGAGATGGTGTCGCCCGGTCGGGCCTGTGCCAGGCGGCCGAGGTCGGTCGATATGACGGTGGCGATTTTGGCATAGCCACCGGTCGGTCCCCGGTCGGCCATTAGCACGATGGGCATGCCGTCCGCCGGTACCTGGATGGCCCCGGCGGGGCTGCCGTCGGAGATGATATCGGCACCAGCAACGTGTTTGAGATGTGGCCCTTCCAGGCGATACCCGACGCGGTCGGAGTCGTTGGACACCGCGTAGCGAGAGTCAAAAAGGGTTTCGAGGGCGCCCTGTGTGAATGCGCTTGCCTGTGGACCAACAATGGCTCGTATTACGTGCGAGTGACCGTAGTGCACCGGCTCCAGGTCCTCTGGCAACGCGCGCTCGTCGTGGCGGTGGCTAGGGTCCGAGGGCATCATCGAAATTACATCCCCACTCTTTAGCGGGCGACCTTTTAGACCGCCAATACGGCTCGTCATGTAGGTAGAGCGGCTGCCCATTACCTGGGGAACGTCTATGCCGCCGTCGACGGCTAGGTAGGCCCGCATCCCGTCCACCATGCCGTCGGAAGTCAGCACTGAGCCCTTGGCTACGTGTACGGCCTGCCAGCGATGCACGCGCTCACCGTCGAGACTGACGGCCAGGTCGGCGCCGGTTACGGCGATGAGAGTGTCTTCCAAAAACCGCAAGCGCGGCCCCACGACCGTCATTTCCAGGCATGCTGAGTTCTGGTCGTTGCCGGCCAGCACATTGGCAGCGCGTAGCGAGAACGGGTCCATAGCGCCGGAGACAGGTACGCCGAAGCGTTGGTAGCCGTAGCGACCGGTGTCCTGCACGGTTGTCAGCAGTCCCGGTTCCAGGACCTCTATTACCTGATGGCTCCCAGAGTGGCTCATAGGGGAAACCGGGTCATACGTCGTCTCTGGCCGGGGCCGGGACTGAGTCCGGGGCGTTGGGCTCGACCAGCGCGACTTCCAGCTGGTACTCGCCCGTGGCGACGGCGGCCTGGATGGCCTTGTACTCGACCTCGGTGCCGATTGCAGAGAACTTTATGTAGTCCCCGGCGACCACCAGGGACGGGGGCTGGCGGTCGGGCTCGAAGAGCGGTACGGGCGTTCGGCCTATCAGCTGCCACCCGCCGGGGCTCGCCGACGGGTAGACGCCGGTCTGGGCCTCGGCAATTCCCACCGACCCAGCCGGGATGCGAATTCTCGGTGTACTGAGCCTCGGGGTAGCGAGTTTTTCGGACAGTCCACCAAGGTAGGGGAAGCCTGGCGCGAAGCCGATCATGTACACCCGGTAGTCGACGCAGCTGTGCAGGTCGATGACCTCGGCAACGCTGATACCGGCACGCTCGGCCACGTAGTCCAGGTCTGGGCCGCGCTCGCCACCGTACAGCGTGGGCAGCGTTACCACTCTTGGGCTGTCTATCTGGGCGGCGTCCAGGTTGGCGTCGGCGAGGGTGACTATATCGACCAGTTTGTCGTGGTCGGTGAGCGTCGGGTCATAAGCGATAAGAAGCGAGCGATAAGAGGGCACCAGGTCCGAAATACCGGGCACGTCCATACCCTCGACGGCCAGCATCAGGCTGCGGACGCGGTCGTTGGTTTCCGGGTCTATCGTGTCGCCAAGGTCGACGACGAGCGCCCGGTCTCCGGCCTCGGATATGTGTGGGGTTTCGAACATGTGAGGGGCTAGACTAGCTCTCTCAAGGGCACTATCTCAACACCGGCGCCCTCCAGTTCGCTGCGCACCTGCCGCGCCATCTCGACCGCGCCGGGAGTGTCGCCGTGCAGGCAGATGCTGTCGGCCCTCACCTCTACCAGCGAGCCGTCGACGGCCTCTACGACGCCGTCGATTGCCATGCGTAGACTGCGCTCAGCAATGCGCTTGGGGTCGTGTAGCACGGCGCCTTCTTGCGAGCGGGGGGCCAGCGTGCCGTCGGGCATGAGCGCGCGGTCGGCGAACACCTCACGCGCCACCCGCAGCCCCATCTTCTCTGCGATGTCGATCCAACGGGAACCGGATAGCGCCAGCAAGATAAGGTCGGGGTCGACTTCGAGGATGGCTTCGCAGATAGCGCGGGCTAGCTTTTCGTCGTTGACCGCCATGTTGTACATGGCCCCGTGCGGTTTGACGTGCTGAAGTTTTTTGGCTTTGGTGAACGCGGTGAGAGCCCCTATTTGGTAAACGACGTCGTCCCTAGCTTCTTGGGGCGTCACGTTCATGTTCCGTCTTCCGAATCCGCGCAGGTCGGGGAATGCCGGGTGAGCACCAATACCCACCCCGCTGCTCTGAGCGAGGTCGACGGTGTGTCGCATCCAGCCGGGGTCGCCGGCGTGGAAGCCGCAGGCGATATTGGCCGAGCTAATGGAGGCGATGACCTCTTCGTCCAGGCCCATCTTGTATGAACCGTAACTCTCGCCGATATCGCTATTGAAATCTATTCGTTTGAGCCGGGCGCCGGCGGCGCTCATAAGCTCTCCCATCCGCATAAACTCTTCCCCCGTGCGCACTGTTGGAACAGGCTCGACGGGGAGTCTGATTATATGTCTCGGCCCCCGGTGATACCAGCCGCACGCCCAAGCTTCGCTAGCGTAAGACGGGGTTTGGGCAGTGGATGACACTTGGGCCGTGGTGTAGAATCACGACCGCCGCGTGCCGTACTCAGTGCAGGTTTGTGGGCGGGCTTACGCACCGCCAGACTGGGAGCCGCGCGAGTTGCCGGAATCGTGGAATTACCACTTCTCGCCGCAGTGCCACGCCATCGAGGAGTCACGCAATCGAAGAGACGTCGTTACAACAGGCTGCGATAACCACCGCCATTGGCGCGGGGACGGCGTTCGCACTGCTCACATCCCTGCTCATAATTTTGCTGATTATGGGGTTCGTGGCCGTACGCCTCCAGCGGCGCCAGGCCGAACAGTCGGTGAAAGCCGAGCTGGCGCTGGCCTCTGCTGATGCGCTTCGCGGCGCAAAGGCAATGGCTGCGGTTGTGGCCGTCGGCGTGCTGTTGTCTGGCAGGGAAGCAGGCGATAACAAGGGCGATGAGGGGGCCGTGAGTTGACCGAACTCGTCGACTTCCTCAAGTCATCCGGGTTCTACAACCTGGGGTGGAAAGAGGTGGTAATGCTGGCCGTTGGGCTGGGCATGATCTACCTGGCAATCAGCAAGAAGTGGGAGCCTTACGAACTGCTGCCCATTGGGCTGGGCATTGTGATCGTCAACCTCCCTCTGTCCGGAATAGCAACAACGCCCGTAGAAGGCACCGGTGTACAGGACGCGGGCATCCTCGGGGTCATATTCCACTACGGGTTGTCGCACTGGAACATCCTGCCGCCGATCATATTCATCGGCATCGGCGCTCTGACCGACTTCAGCCCGCTCATTGCCAACCCGAAGACGCTTCTTTTGGGTGCGGCGGCGCAGGTCGGCATATTCGTTGCGTTCTGGGGCGCGCTCGGTATTACCGAACTCGACCCCGGCCGCTTCAGCATGGGCGAGGCGGCGTCTATTGGCATTATCGGCGGTGCGGACGGGCCGACGACGATCTTTTTGTCGGCCAAGCTGGCACCCGAATTGCTGGGTATTACGGCGGTCATTGCCTATACGTACATGGCGGCTGTGCCATTTATTCAGCCCCCGATCATGAAGCTCTTGACCACCAAAAAAGAGCGTCAGATCGTGATGAAGCCCACCCGTGAGGTTTCCAAGACGGAAAAGCTGATCTTCCCGATTTTGCTGATGATCATCATTTTGCTGGTCGTGCCCAGGGCCGCGCCGCTGGTGGCCATGCTGGTGGCGGGCAACCTGTTCCGGGAAAGCGGCGTGGTGCCACGCCTCACGCAGTCGGCGTCTAATGAACTGCTGAACATAGCGACCATATTCCTTATGTTGACCGTCGGCACCCAGCTAAAAGCCGACCTTGTTTTCTCTTTCGACACGCTGCTCATCCTGGGCCTTGGACTGGTCGCCTTCGCCTGTGGGACGATGGGTGGCATACTGTTCGCCAAGGCTATGAACCTGTTCTCCAAAGACAAGATCAACCCGCTCATCGGGTCTGCTGGTGTGTCGGCTGTGCCAATGGCCGCCCGCATTTCCCACCATATGGGTCAGAAAGAAAACCCGAACAACTTCTTGTTGCACCACGCATTGGGACCCAACGTAGCGGGTGTCATCGGGTCCGCCGTGGTCGCGGGCGTGTTCATCAGCCTGATTGGATAATGACGCACACTCTCACAATGGCTAATTAGGAACATGGGTACCAAGCTAAGAATCAAGATAGGCGACGCCTGGCACGAAGTGGAGGTTCTTGACCTCGACGCCGACCCAATAGAGGTTATCGTCGACGGGGAGCCGGTCCAGGTGGCTTTCCCGACTTCTGGCAAAGAGATCAAAGCCCTTGCGCCCGCGAAGTCGGCCGCGAGGCCTCCTGCTGCCGTCCCCGCTGCTGGCTCTGAAGCACCTGTCGAGTCCCAGCAAGCCCCGGCCCCAGCGGCCGGGCCTGTAAAGGTGTTCTCCTCCCCCATGCCCGGCGTCATCGTCTCGGTGGCTGTGAAGCAGGGCGACCAGGTTGTGCCCGGCGACGAGGTATGCGTGCTTGAAGCTATGAAGATGCAGCAGACCCTGCGCGCCGAGTGGGCGGGACTGGTGCGTGAGGTGCACGTTCAGACCGGCCAGCAGATGCAGGGCGGCGACCCCATAGTCACGCTCGAGTAGGGCACACCCCTAACTTCAGACACCCAAACTCCAGTGGGAGGGCAGATCATGCTCGACGAGCTAAGCCTTGACGGCCGCGTAGCGTTGGTGACCGGTGGCGGGCGAGGCATCGGCCGCGCCATTGCCCTGACTCTCGCCGAGGCCGGGGCCGACGTCGCCGTTGCCGCGCGCACGGTTTCGGAGATAGACAAGGTTGCTGACGAGATTCGGGCGCTGGGTCGCAGGTCTCTGGCTGTGCAGACCGACGTCGCCGACTCTTCCCAGATCGACGCCTTGATCGCGACCACAGAGCGCGAACTCGGCCCCATTGGAATTCTCGTCAACAACGCGGGCACTTATGTCAGCGTGCCCCTCGTGCCTATCCCCGGCCACCCGGTCGGGCCTCCTCGTGTTAGCCGTCTGGCCGACAGCCCCCTGAAGAACTCTGAGTGGGACACCGTTTACGCCACCAACCTCAGCGCCGTCATGTACGGCTCCCGGGCCGTCGCACCCGGCATGCTGGAGCGCGGCTACGGCAAGATCATCAATATATCGTCGAACAACGCCCACCAGGCGTTCGAGTTCGATGCCGCCTACAACTCGTCCAAGGCGGCCCTGAATATGTTGACCCGCGTCCTGGCACTAGAGTGGGCGGCGCATGGCGTCCGGGTAAATGCAATTGCACCGGGCGAGTTCAAAACGCAGATGAACGACCTTGGGGGTGACGACCCGGTCGAGCGCGCTCGCATGATGGCGCTGGTGCCCCAGGGCGTGGCCGGCAACCTGCGCGACCTCGGGCTGCTCGCCGTCTACATGGCCAGCCCCGCCTCCGACTATATGACTGGCCAGGTGATTTACCTGGACGGAGGACAGACCGCCAAATGACGTTTCCGGACCTTTTTAGCTCCATACAAATAGGTTCGAAAACGCTAAAGAACCGGCTCGTGTGGACAGCCCACGCGACCATCTTCGAAGACCACGGCACGTTCTCGGACCGGCACGTGCACTATTACGCAGAGCGGGCGAAGGGCGGCGTGGGGATGATCGTCACCGAGGGGGCGTCGGTGCACGCTACGGCGACGTTCCCGCTAAGAATTCACGACGACTCGGCCATCGCGCCGATGGCACGCATCGCCGACGCGGTGCATGAGCACGGCACCGTCATCGTCGCCCAGATTACCCACGCAGGTCGCCGTGTGCCACACCCCTCCGGCGTGGCCGAGACGGTGACGGTGGCTCCCTCGGCCGTGCCCGCGCCATCGGTCCACTTTGGCCGGGTAATGCCTCACGAACTCTCCATTGCTGAAATTGGAGAGATCGTTGCCGCGTTTGGTGCCGCCGCCGGACGTGTCGGGCGCGCGGGGTTCGACGGCGTAGAGGTGTCGATAGCCTTCGGTAATCTGATTCCCCAGTTCCTCTCAACTGCCAGCAATCGCCGAACCGACAGGTACGGTGGTTCCCCAGAAGCCCGGCTCACGTTCGCAAGAGAGTGCCTGGCTTCCGTCAGGGCCGCCATCGGCCCGGGCGCCATACTCGGGGTTCGATACACCGACGACGAACTCGACTACGGCCAGGATATCGACGACATCGTCGAATGGATCCCGAAACTGTGCGGGCCGGAACTGGTCGACTACATAAGCGTGACGGCTGGGACCAACTACGACCTCAAGAGCGCCGCCAGCATCATTCCGTCCCAGTACTACCAGCCGGGCCAATTCGCAGGCCTCGCAACTAGAGTTAAAGCCGTCTCCAAGGTGCCGGTGGTCGGTTCGGGCCGCATCAAGTCGCCCGAACTGGCCGACCAGCTTGTGCGAGACGGCCAGATGGACCTGGTCGGCATGGCCCGAGAACTCATCGCCGACGCCTGGCTCCCGGCCAAGGCCCACGAGGGCCGACCGGGGGAGATTCGTCCTTGTATGGCCTGCAACCAGAGTTGCAAGGGCAGACAGGCGCGTCGTCTGCCCATCACCTGCGTGTACAACCCGGTGGCTGGCAGAGAGGCCACTCTCGCTACCCGGTCAGATGCGGTCGTGGCAAAGAATGTACTGGTTGTCGGCGGCGGCCCCGCCGGGCTAGAGGCCGCGACCGTCGCTGCCGAGCGAGGTCACCGGGTGACGCTACTAGAGCGCTCCGACAGGACCGGAGGCCAGACCAACATCGCCGCCATGGCCCCCGGCAGGGCCGAGTGGGCCGACATTGCCAACTACATGACCGCCCGCGCCCGCCGCGCCGGAGTGGTCATCCGCACCGGTGTTGAGGCCACGGCTGAGACAGTGCTGGCCGAGTCACCCGACGCCGTCGTCATAGCCACCGGTGCAACGCCATACGTCCCCGAGATGCCGGGCGCTGAGGGCTCGCACGTTACGACCGCGCACGATGCAATCAAGGGCGATGCACTTGTGGGCGACAGGGTCGTGGTGATCGATACACAGGGCGTGCGTGCGGGCTGCGACGCCGCCAACCACCTGGCCAAACAGGGCAAGAACGTGACGCTCGTTACCGGCATGCCCGTCATCGGCGAGCACGTTCAGGCGGGCACCTGGCGCCATCTTTACGAGGACCTGGTTCGGGCCGGGGTGACGCTCTCGCCCCTAACGGAAGTCGTGGCCATCGGAGAGAATTCGGTGTCTGTAAGAGACGCGGTCTATTCACCAAAGACCTGGGAAATTGAAGGCGTGGACACCGTCGTGTTCGCCGCCGGTGGAGAGGTCCGCGACGGCCTCTACCGCGAGCTGGAGGGCAGGGTAGGCGACTTGCATGCTATCGGCGACTGCATGCAGCCCCGGGACGTAGAAGCAGCCGTCTACGAAGGCCACATGCTAGGACGGTCGCTCTAGCGACTCGGCTTCCCGCTACTCTGTTCCCCGAGACTGGGCGACCGGGCGAGCGTTGATGCGTTTGTCACGGTTACGGTTTCGCTTGCAACGGACCTGACACCCTGGGGCGGCACAGTTGGGTCATGCACGACGCCCTGATGCGCTGGACGGCTTTTTCGCTGATCACGGCCGCGGCCTTTTTGCTACTGACAGCTTGCGCCAGGTCAGAGCGATTGCCCATTCCCACATCGGACCCGAATTCGATACCTGTATCGGCGGGCACCACGCCCCCAGCCCCGACTCCTTCTCCCGAGCCGGTGGCTATCGACCCGGGGCCCGTTCCCACGCCCGGGTTTTGTCTCCCCGCCGATGCCGACGGGCTTCAAAACGTTGGCGGCACTCCCGCTAGCCCGTACTTCGTTGTGCATCCTGAAACTGGCGATGCGACCACCCAGACCATCATGTTCGTTCCCGGCGGCAGGGGTAGCAGGCGAGGCGCCGAGCGCGTGTGGTCCAACTACATGGCCGAAGGAGTAGGGCTGGAGAACTTCCGGTTAGTCATTCCTTATGCCGAGGATTTTGACCTGCTTGACGACACCCGCAGGGTGCTGACCATCGTGCCCGAGGTGCTGGCCTGCTACGGGGGCGAGCCGGGCGGCGTGCACCTCGCTGGCGTCTCCAATGGCGGGCTAATCGCCTTCTCTCTCATGGTCAAGAGCCCGGAGTTGTTCACCAGCCTGCTCGGCGCGCCCGGGGCCTTTCCCACGACCGACCCGAGCGCTTGGCGGGACGTGCCGCCAGAGTGGGCCGAAAAGCTGATAGGCAAGCGCGTATTCAACGGGGTGGGTGAGTTAGACGAAGATTGGCAGCCAGAGGTCCGAGCCACGCACGAGTCGCTATCGGCGCAGGGTGTGGACTCGGTCTACGTCGAGTTCTCCGGCCAGAACCACGGTCTGGACGAGGCCTTCGACGAATCGACAATCGTTGAGTTCTGGACCAACCCGTGAACTCGAAGTCTGAGTAGGGCTAGGCTACCGGACCCGAGGCGGGCAAGGTCGTCAGTTCGACTGGCAGCTTCTGCCCGCCCTCGTAGACGATTTTGCGCACCGGGTAGTTGATCTCGATGCCCTCTTCGGTGAAACGGGCGTGAACCTCTTTGATCAATTCGCTCGTCAGCCGGAAGCTGGCGACGCGGTCGCTGGCACGGGCGAAGATGGAGAAGTCGATGTTCGAGTCGCCGAACGTCTTGAAGTTGACGATGGGGTTGAAGTCGGCTGAATAAATGCTCTCGGCAACGACTTTTTGTGAAGCCGCGAGGGCGACTTCCTGTACGTGCTTAAGGTCGCTGTCGTAACTGACCCCGCAGTTCACCAGCACGCTAACGGCGGTGCTGGGCGTCTGGTAGTTGGTAAAAATGGTGTCGGCCAAGACCGAGTTGGGGATAATTACCAGGTTGTTATAGATGGTCCGAATCTTGGTGCTGCGCCAGCCCACGTCGGTGACGTATCCGGCGGGGCCTCCGCTCAGTTCAATGTAGTCGCCCACGTCCATCGCCCCGTCGGACATCACGTAGGTACCGGCGAAGAAGTTGCTCAGCGTCGGTTGCAGTGCCAAGGCGACCGCTATACCCGTAATGCCGAGACCTCCGAGTAGCGGGCTGATGGACACGCCGAGTGCGTCCAGGGCAATTAGGAAGCCGATGCCGTAAACGACGATCAGCATGATGCGTCGCACCTGGGGCAGCATCTTGTCGTCGAGCGGCGTCGCCGTCTTCGGCGCGACCACTTTCAAGTACCAGTTCATTGAGAACCGCACCGCGCTGCCGGCAGCCTGCACGAGCACGATGACCACGCCGATGGTCCAGGCTCGCGTGACGCCCTGTCGCCACTCCCCACCCTCGATGGGCAGGGCGATTATTCCCAGGTAGAGACCCAGTATGAAAACGAAAAGAACCGCCGGGCCACGGGCGGCGTTAATCATCTGGGCCATGAAGCTATCGGGCGCGCGCTGCTCCAGGTGGTCGGCGGCCTTTTTCAGGATTAACCGCAACACGACTGCACCGACCAGAAAGGCCGCGAACAGCCCCAGGGCGATGAGCGACTCCCAGGCGATGATCTGGTCGAAGAACTGTTCGAATGTGAGGCGATCTTCCATAGCACGCGCGGCGCACGGGGGCCGCACGACCAGTATTGGTCTGCCCGTTAGCGCTGTTCAAGTGGAATAGAGATGCCTTTTCTCTGTCTACCGCGCCATCACGGTCCGAGCTACTCGGCCGGGGCCGCCATGTGGATAACCCAGCCACGCTCAGAGACCGGCCCGCCCCTGGCCCCTCCGACCAGCCCGCCGATCCCGCCGACGAACATTGTTTTTCCCGGCCCCACCGCTACGGCGTAAGCGAAGTCTTCGGCCCTCGAGCCCATCTGCCGGGTCCACAGCGTCTGGCCGTCGGAGCTGTACGCTCGGACGAAAACATCAAATTCGCCCGCGACTGAGAACCCTGGGAAGGAGCCGTCGGTCCGCCCGGTGATGTACAGGACACCGTCCGAGCCGCGCGCGATCCCCGAAGCGACATCCCACTCGTCAGTGCCAAACTGCTCGACCCAGGCGATCTCCCCTGCGGGGTCCAGCTTTATGGCGAAGGCGTCGAGAAACCCTCCCACGCGTCTGCCAATTCCCACTATCGGGTTGGGCAAGACGGACCGGGTTGTGCCAATCACAACAACCGACCCGTCTGGGTCAACAGCCAGGTCTAGCGCCGTGTCGGCATCGTTGGAGCCGAAGGTCCAGGTGCGTAGTTCCGTACCGTCGGGCTCGTAGATGCGCAGGTACAGGTCTGCCGACCCGGTATGCTCGTCGCCCGCAGGGGTGTCCGAGAGAGGACCAAGAGTGGAGCCGGTGATGTAGAGACGTCCCGCAGAAACTGCCAGGGCGGTCGCGCCCATGCCCTCTTCGGAGCCAAATTGGATGACCGAGACGGACTCGAATCCGGGTGCTATGCGGGCGACGAAGTTGTCGGTGCTGCCCCTGTTGGTAAAGCCTTCGAAGGAGCCGGTGGTCGAGCCGGACACGAACACCGTTCCGTCGTCGGCCACGGCGACCGAGTCAGCCCAGTCGACCTCCGGCGTGCCGAGCTGCAGGGACCAGATTTCAATGCCGGCGGGGTCGTAGGCCGCGACGTAGCCGTCTCTGCCGCTGGCTCCAGTGTTTTGGCCAGTGTTCTGACCGACCGGGCCATCTACTCTCGCTGCGACGTACACGTTCCCGGCGGCGTCCACCGCAAGGTCTTCGGCGTTGTCGTCTCCGGCGGCGCCGAACTGTCGGGTCCAAGCCACCTCGCCGTCCGCGTCGTAGCGACGTACGAACGCGTCCCTCCCTCCTGCACTGGCCGCGCTGCCGATCGCTTCTGTCGTCCACCCGGCTGTATACACGGCCCCGTCGGATCCGACGGCGAGCGCGGTCACCCCGCTGCCGTTGGCCATTTCGTCCGACCACTCGACCCCGGATAGCCGGATCTCATCGGTCGATGAGTTTGGGGCGCTCGAAGGCGGCTCAATACAGCCCGCGGCGGCCACAAGAGCGATACACAGGACGAATAAGATGACGGCCGGGCGCCAGATAATGAGAGGCATAGATCGCATCATACCGGGCCAATGGGTGTAATGGACTCGACACGTTGCCGGGGGCAGCGACCCCCTATAAAATTCCTCAGGGTAAGCCCCGCTTAGGAGATAACGATGGAGATGGCGACGCTCGGCAGGACCGGACTACAGGTGAGC
>CAVOCN010000012.1:0-12239 GCA_963694205.1 Dehalococcoidia bacterium
GACGGTGCCGAAGAGGCGCTCATTGAGCTTCGCGAAAGGGTGAAAACGACCGCACTGGGCCTGCGCCGAATAGTCATGGGCATCTACCCCGCCGTGCTCACCAATCTGGGCCTGGTGCCCGCCCTGCGCGCTCATCTCGGCGAACTATCCCGCAGAACCGGCGAAGGCGCGCCCGGTGTCAAAATCGACCTGAAAGCCTCCGGCCTTGGCGAAACGCGCTTACCAGAGGACATCGAGGTAGCGGTCTACCGGGTAATTCAGCAGTCGATCGCCAACTCGCTGGCCCACGCCCATCCGTCTATGGTGCACATCGAGCTCAACTGGGACGCCCGCCAACTCCGGCTATCGGTCGCCGACGACGGTATCGGTTTCGATGTCGACCAAACTGAAGGGGGCCCTGAAGCTGGCCACTTCGGCCTGGTCAACCTGCGCGACCGGGTGGCCGAGGCCGGTGGCAAGCTGACCGTCCGGTCCGCAGACGGGCTCGGTACCGCCGTCGAGGCCACTATCCCGACCCCTGAGCACGGCGACGACACTGCCGCAGAGGCAAACCGAGTGTCGTTTTCCGTCGAGGTGTCCCCGTCGCCAGGGGTCGGCGACTCCTGAACCCGCCGGGGGCCAGCGCTCCCTGAGCCCGCCGGGGGGGTATACGATGGCGGCCAACTCGGCGACAGTCTAATCGGCGCCGAACAATCCAACACCGGACGGACCAATTGAAGTTCACCCTCATCTACCCGAATCAACCGGGGTTTTGCGACCCCGACCTGGCCGCCTCAGTTGCTGAAGCGGCCGAGCTAGCCGGTTTTGAGACGCTGCTCGTTTGGGACCACTACAGCGTGCCCTGGGGCGCCGACACCGTCGATGCTTGGGCGTTCTTGGCCTATGCCGCAGCACGAACCTCCCGCATCAAGCTTGGGACGTGCGTTACGCCTATCCCGTTCCGACCGCCGGCCCAGCTCGCGAAGATCGTCTCGACCGTCGATCTGCTGTCCAAGGGCCGGGCAATTCTGGGCGTCGGTGCTGGCTGGCACCAGCCCGAGTTCGAAGGCTACAGCCAGTGGGACTCGGACCGGGTGAGGGTTGCCAAGACCATAGAGGGCATCGAATTGATTCGTCGCCTCTGGACCGAAGACAGCGTGGACCACGCAGGCACCCACTACACCGCCAAAGGGGCCGTGTTGGAGCCCAAGCCGGTGTCCAAGCCCCACCCGCCCATGTGGTTCGGAGTCAGGGGCCCGCGTATGCTGCGTCTCGCTGCTGAGTACGGGGATGCGTGGATACCAACAATGATTACCCCGGAGGAGTACGCCGAGGGGAAAAAGACGCTGGCCGAACTACGTACGGCGATAGGCAAGCCCCCGGAGATGTACTGCGGCCTGCAGGTGTTCGACCCGCCCCAGACAGCGGGCGATGCGCTCAAGGACATCGAAGCGTTCGCCAGCGCGGGCTGCGACGAATACGGCGTCGTGTGGTCCTACCCGCCGGACGAGGCGATAGATCGCATTAACTGGTTCGCCCGCGAGGTAATGGGCCCTGCGCAAGCCAGTGGTTAATCGGGACAAGCCAGTGGTGAGTGAGGACAAAACTGTGGTTAGTGGGGACCAGAGAGTCGCGGGCAAGGTCGCGCTCATAACTGGTGCCGCCAAGGGAGTGTCGGGCCAGCTGATGGGCTTCGGCGGCGCGTCCGCCCGGCTGATGGCCCAGCACGGTGCCAGCGTGGTACTCGGCGACATCGACACAGAAAACGGTGAACTGACCGCATCGCAGATACGCGAGTCCGGCGGCCAGGCGACCTTCGTCCGCCTCGACGTCACGGTCGAAGCGGACTGGATCAACGCCGTGAGCACCGCAGTACAGCAGTACGGGGGTCTGGACGTGCTGGTAAACAGCGCCGGGTCAACTGCGCCCGGTGCGGTCATCGACACAACAGTGGAGATGTGGCAGAGCCAGCTAGACATGCACGGCAAGGGCGCATTTCTCGGCATAAAGCACTCGGTGCCGGAGATGCAAAAGCGCGGCGGCGGGTCGATCATCAACCTGTCGTCCACCGACGGCATGATAGGCGGAGGCTTCTCGGCTGCTTACTCGGCCGCTAAGGGCGCGAACTGGCTGCTGGCAAAGACGGCCGCCGTTCAGTACGCCGCAGAGAACATTCGGGTGAACTCGCTGCACCCCGGCGAACTGGACACGCCGCTTGCCCGCTCGGCGATGGACGACATCCTGGCCGAAGACCCCGACTTCCACGACCCCCGTATCGACTGGATCCCCCTTGGACGCTTGGGGACCGCCGACGACGTTTCTTACCTGATCCTGTACCTGGCCTCGGACGAGTCGTCCTACGTGACCGGTTCCGAGTTCGTCATCGACGGCGGCATGATCGCAAGAGGGGCGCCTACCGGGTAGCCATGCCCAACAAGTTTATGCCGGGCCGCTATGGCTACTACCTGTTCCTCGGGCTGGGCGACTACCTGTCGCCGGACGCTACGGAACCGGACTGGACAAGTAGTTGGGGCCTGCGCGAGTGGGAGCGCAGGCTCGATGAGCTTGCCCAACTGGGCACCAATACTCTCTTCGTATATCTAGCGGGCGGGCGTTTGCCGTACCCCAGCGAGCGCTTCCCCGAGCTTGTGGAGCCGGGCCACCTCAACGTAGAGGACGAATTTTTCCAGTCCGTCATCAACAGCGCGAACTCGCTGGGTATGGAAGTCGTCGCGGTTCTTTCGACGACCGGCCACGCCGGGGCCATGGCGGACCTGCGGCCAGAGCTGGCGATCGAGCCGGGGCCCAGACAGACGGCGGCCGTGCCCGCATTCACCAGCGCTTTCCCTGAGGGCATGCAGGACGGCGAGGCACCCGTCGGCACCGGCATTCTGTGCCACCACAAGGCCGGTGCGCGCGACTACGCGACCGGGGTGGCGCAGGAGAGCCTAACTCGGTACACGGGCTTTGCCGGGTACGTGCTGCACCCTCCAGAGTTCGTCACCGGCTGTCTGTGCGACGAGTGCCAGGCGGCGTATCGCGAGCGCACCGGCGAGGAACTTCGAGAGGCACCGGACGAGGTTGTTCGCGACTTTTTCATGCGCACCAACCTGGAGTTCCAGCGTGATGTGCTTGAACCCGTCGCCGCCAGCCTCATTCCCAGAGGCCGAGCCTTCACTTTTTCCATTCCCTGGATATTCGAGACCAGCTTCGAGAAAGTGGCGGACCTCATCCCGGCTCATCACACCATCATCGAGTGAGATTACAACCAGGCACCGGCCCGCGTCGCCACGCTCGGCGAGCGATTGCGCCGTTACGGGTCGGCGGGCCACGAGGTGTGGTTCATGCCCTCTGCCGGGCTTGCGTTCTCACGAGACACGGCCGCCGAGCAGACCGCCGGGACTCTCCGTCAAATCGAAGTGGCGCTAGAAGCAGGAGTGGACGGCGTCGTGTACTTCGTTGGTCCCCGTTGGTTCCCGTACATCGAGCCCACCAGCTGGTACCTGAATGGGTAGCTAACTCAGGTAGCTCTTCG
Organism: Dehalococcoidia bacterium; assembly: GCA_963694205.1. Lineage (GTDB taxonomy): Bacteria > Chloroflexota > Dehalococcoidia > Lucifugimonadales > UBA2962 > CAUZIR01. Next base: position 3,515 of record CAVOCN010000012.1, read on the forward strand.
GTATCTCCGCGCCCACGGTGTACTCCAGCGCGCCCAGCTTCACCATCTGGTAGATGTTGATGCGAAAGTCCGGGTTGACGCAGGCGTGAATGTAGGCCTCTTCGGGGGTGAAGCCGTAGTCCTCCACAATCCAGCTCATCAGGTCTTGCACGGCCCCATGCACCGCGTCTTCCAGGGGCCTGTACGAATACACCGACACCAGTGACTCCGGCTTTTCCATGCGCAAAAAGGGAATCTTCTTGTTCTTAATAACCCGGCACGAAACGGTAACGGTCGAGGCGGTTTCGTCCGCAGCGCCATAGTACTCGGTGTCGCCCTGGGAACCGTGCACGTCGCCAATGTAGAGCAGGCCGCCGGGGTGGTAGACGTTCACCATCACCTTGGTGCCCTCTTTGACGTCCCTCATATCGAGGTTGCCGCCCCACGGCCCCTGGCCAATAGAGCTGGAGTGAACTTCACGCTCAGGAGCCACGCCAATGGTCCCGATCATAGGCGCCAGGTCCCACGAATGCCGTTCGTTGAGAATTCCCCGGCCGTCCCTGGTAGTACCGGATGGTCCCGGCTCGTGTTTGATGATGTGAATCTGGCCCTTTGACAGGCCCATCCACTTAACCGAGTCGCCCAACGGACCGATGTCGTTGGCGAACATCGTCCAGCCATACTCCTCGGGCTCGATGGCCTCGATGGTGATCTCTAGAAGATCGCCCGGCTCCACGCCATCGACGTAGACGGGTCCGGCTATGGGGTTGCCCTTAACGGGGGTGGAGAGCCACTGCTCGGACGCGCGGACTTTCCAGTACTCGGTCCCGGACTCGATGAGGCCGGACCCTGCGTCCCAGGTTTCCAGTTGGAAAGACTCGCCCTGGGCGACGCGGATGAGCGGGTCGTCCCTCCAGTTGAACTCGTACTTGAGCGCCTGGTCCCTGGTTATCCGCTGCATTCGTCGCCTCCCGGTTCCCCGTTATCACTCGGGGACTATTTGGCCACAGCGAAATCCGTTACGAGTCGGCTTTTCCCTGGACCGGCTTGAAGAGGTGGTCACGATACCACTTCAGCTCGGCAATGCTCTCGCGAATGTCGGCCAGCGCCAGGTGGGCTTCAGGCTTGCGCGGAGGCGACTTCTCGTTCGGGTACCAGCGTTTGGACAGTTCTTTGATCGTCGAGACATCAACAATGCGGTAGTGAAAGTAGGCGTCCAGAACCGGCATTTCCCGTCTGAGGAACCGGCGATCTTGGTGGACAGAGTTCCCACAAAGCGGCGACGCCCCAGCGGGCACCCACTCGCGCAAAAAGTCGAGGGTCTGGCGCTCGGCGGCGGCGGCATCAACGTCGGACGCCTGTACGCGGCCCAGCAGGCCGGAGGCCTTGTGGGTGCGGGCGCTCCATTCCTCAATGCGGGAAAGCTCGTCTTCCGTACGGTGAACGGCGAGGTTGGGCCCTTCGGCAAGGATGTTCAGGTCGGGGTCGGTGACGATGGTGGCGATCTCGACAATGACCTGTCGGGCCGGGTCGAGTCCGGTCATTTCCAGGTCAATCCAGACCAGGTTGTGGTCTTTTGTTGCGGTCATCTTCCCCATTCGTTGTCTGTTAAGAGCCTATCGGGGAGAGGGGTCCGGCGAACCCTGTTCGTCGTACGCTCGCAGAATCTCGGCCATGTCCGGGTCCGACCGCATCAGCCGTCTGACTATGTGAGGGTCCAGTACCGTCTTGCCGGCGGCGACCGCCTGTACGGTGGAAATGAGTTCGTCTATTTCATCGACGGAGGTCTTGAGCAGGTAGGCCTTGCCCTCTGCCCCATCTTTGACGAGTTCGCGAATGTACTCCTCGTCGTCGTAGGCAGAGATGATGACGATGCCCGTCCCTGGCCGTTCGGAGACGATGCGCTTGGCCGCCTCTATCCCGTTGAGTTCGGGCATGCGGATATCCAGAACCGCGACGTCGGGCTCAAGGTCGGCTGCCAACTTCACGGCCTCAGCGCCGTTCTCGGCCATGCCGACAACTTCGACCTGAGGCTGTGTATCGAAAATACGTCGATACGCAATTCTCATGAATTCGGAGTCGTCCGCGACTATGACGCGAAGTTTCGGCATCAATTCAGCTGGAACTCGTGGCGCCTGCCACCGTTTAGGCGGCAAGTGCAATCCTGAGTCTTTTTGTCATCAACGTCTATGATGCGCATAAATTCCATCATGTCAATGTAACGCTCCAACCCGTCCCCAAGGCATGGTGCAGCCACCGTAGGGCGGTGCCGCCGGGGGACAGGTTCGGCGATTAGTCAGCCCGACTGAGGATGAAGCCACTCTCGCCGGTCACCCGGCTCTCATTGGGCCTGACGATGATGACTCCGGCCACCGAACCATCGACATTCGAAAGGTTAGCCTTCCATTGCATGACGACTCCGTCAACAGGAAGGCCCTTGGTGACGAAGTGAACTTCATCATACTTCGCCAGTCTACGAACCGTGATATCGCCACCGTTCCAGCGTGAGGACCCGCCGAGTGCCTCGCTGAAATCGACCGATACAGCGGGTTCGTCGAGATCGACGCCGAGGCTGATATCGACTATCCCCTCGGTGCCGGGAACCTTGACCGATCCCGTGTATGTTCCGGGTTGCCCGGATTTGTCGGACTTGCCGCTCATCGACCCTCCTTAGCTATGCCATTTCGGAAACTACACCATGACAGGTCAATTTCTGGTCCATCTTTTTATGGTGTTCGCAGTCAATATTAACCCACCTGATAACTGGCTCACAGGTGACGCCCCTACCCCGCGTCATCTCTCGGGGCTATCGCCGCGCAGCGAGTCTACGATTAACCCCACGTTTGTGCGCATCATTTCAATGTAGGTCTCGGCTCCGCTGCCGGTGCCACCAAGTGACCCTGTGAAGAGGCCCGCGACTACGACTGCGCCGGTCTCGCGCGCCAACTGCTCGACCAGGCGGTTGCTTTCGACGGTTTCGGCGAAAATCGCCGGAACGTCCTGCAATTTCACGGCCTCGATGAGGGCCGCCAGTTCTTGGGGCGTGGTCTCGCGGTCCGTGGAAACTCCGGGAATCGTTGCCCCGACAACTTCGAAGCCGTAACGGTCGGCGAAGTACCCGAGAGAGTCATGAGACGTCACCAGCTTTCTCCGGTCGACGTTTAGCGCCTCGACCCGCCCGACTGCCCACCCGTGCAGAGCCTCTAACTCGGCGACGTAGGCCTCGGCATTGCCCCGGTAGGTCGCGGCGGCACCGGGGTCGGCAGCCGCCAATCGCCTGGCGATCTCGTGCACAGCAAGTACCACTCGTACCGGGTCCAGCCAAAAATGAGGGTCGGCGACAGCCCCCGTATCGCGCCCGGAGACGAGCATTGGGTCTGCGAACGAACCCAGTTCGACGATGTCTGCACCTTCCGAAGCCTCGGCCACCAGGTCTTTGAGCCAGCCGGTTTCCAGGCCCAGGCCCATGGTGAATACGACGTCGGCTTCCGCCACTCTTGCCACATCGCGAGCGCCGGGGCTGTAGCCGTGCGGGCTGGTGCCTGTCGGCAACAGGCTGGTCACTTCGATCTGGTTGCCTCCAACTCGCCTCACCCAGTCGGCGGCGATATTGGAAGTGGTAACCACTGAGATGCTCTCGTCAGTCGCGCTCCCTCCCGGGCTTTCCCCGTTGCCTCCAGAGCAAGCGACCGCCGTTCCGACCAGCGCGAGGGCGACCAGGGCGAAAGTCGCGAGCCTATTGATACTCCGTCTCAGTTGTTCCACGCACCGCAGGCTACATTCGGGCGGGCCACCGCGTCAACGGCGATTTTGCCCTGCCGCTAACCGGCACAGTTAAACGGCGGTTAACACAGTGATAACGGCATCTTCACCCGTCTCGTATAGCTTGGAATTGTGAGTCTAGGACGTAGGAGAACCAAGTGAGACATTACCCAACGCGCCGCAGGGCATTCGGAATCGGTGGTTTGTTTGGCATTGTGCTGCTCAGCATCGCGGTAACGGCCTGCGGCGGCGGCGCTTCACCAGCGACCGGATCGGAAGGCCCCGGCTCGGACCTTCAGTTGTCTGGCGTAATCGAGATCGACGGCTCATCGACGGTCTTTCCCATAACAGAGGCCGTGGCAGAGGAGTTCCACAACCTGCACGGCAAAGTGCAGGTCAATGTCGGTGTGTCCGGCACCGGTGGCGGCTTCAAACGGTTCACATCTGGCGACACCGATGTTTCCAACGCGTCTCGCCTCATTAAAGATGCCGAGGCGGCGGACGCCGTAAAAAACAGTGTCGAGTACCTGGAACTCACAGTGGCAATAGACGGCCTGACGGTGGCGGTCAACCCGTCCAACGACTTCGTCGAGTGCCTCACGGTCGAAGAGCTGCGGCGCATCTGGGAGCCCGGAAGCGGCATAGAGACCTGGGACCAGGTGCGTCCAGAGTTCCCCGACCGCAAGGTCAGCCTGTACGGCCCTGGCACCGACTCCGGCACTTTCGACTACTTCACCGAAGAGATAGTCGGCGAAGTACAGGCATCTCGCGCCGACTACACGGCGTCAGAGGACGACAACGTGCTGGTGCTTGGGGTCTCGGGCGACCGCAACTCGCTCGGTTACTTCGGCTACGCCTACTACATAGAGAACGCAGACAAGGTCAAGCCGGTCGCCGTGGACGCCGGTGCCGGTTGCGTGCTGCCAACCAGGGAGTCCATTGAGGCCGGGGAGTACGTTCCCCTGTCGAGACCCATGCACATCTACGTCAACGCAGAAAGCCTGGACCGCCCCGAGGTTGCAGCTTTCGTGGAGTTCTACATGAACAACGCGGCAGAGTTGGCGGCAGAGGTCGGTTACATCGGTCTGAGCGAGGCCGAGTACAGCGCGAATATCGACGCCATAAAGTAGCCTGTCCCCAGGGCGGCCGCCGGTAACGTGGCCGGTCCTGGGCGACCAATCGCTGGTAGCATTCCATGTCGTGACCATCCCACGGCGTTTGAACTCGATTCCCAGACCCCATAAACGCTGGGTAGTGGCGTCTGCCGCGTTCCTGGTGGCCACGGTCTCCATTGGCTCTTACCAGTACATATTCGGCCTGTTCATTGAGCCGTTAGAGACGGAGTTCGGCTGGTCGCGCACGCAGATCAGCGCATCCCTTTCGTTCGTGGCACTGGGAACACTCACCGGCCCTTTCGTCGGGATCATGATCGACAAGCACGGGGCCAAGCCGGTCATGCTCATCTCGGTCGCCCTCACCGGTCTCAGCTTCCTGCTGCGCCCGTTCATGACCGAACTTTGGCACTTCTACGCCATCAGCGCCCTTCAGTTCGTCGCCTTCAATGGGACAGTAATGCTCCCGGCCGGACGCTTGGTGGGCATCTGGTTCAAAAAGAACAAGGGTCGGGCCCTGGGTCTGACCATGATGGGCAACAACTTCGGCGGCCTGGCGTTGACGCCCATCATCGGCCTCGTGCTGGTTGTCTCCTCGTGGCAGGCCGCCTACTACGTGGTAGCCGGCATGTTCCTGATTGCGTTTGTGTACACATTCGTCTTCGTCGATGAAAACCCGCCCCCTGACGAAGTGACGTCTGGCGACGTGCCCCAGGGCACCGGTCGGCCGATCCCGCGCCGGGGCCTGCCCCAACTCACCGGCGCGACGATGCACGAGGCCCTGCGCTCCCGAAACTTCTACATACTGGCGATCATCATCCCGATAGGCTCGTTGGCGTTCGCGGTGTTGCTGCCGCACATGATCGCCAACTTCACCCACGCCGGTATCTCCGTACGCACCGCTACCGGCGCCCTAAGCATGCTCGCGGCAGGAGGCATGCTCGGCAAGGTGGTGTTCGGAATGCTGGGGGAGAGAATCTCCGGTCGAAACGCGATGATGATCAGCTTTTCGGTCACCATCGTGGGCATCGTCTTAATGCTGGACCCCGGCCCCATCGCGCTTGTTTGGGTATCGTCCGCGCTGTTCGGCTTCGGCATGGGCGCGTTCGGGCCGCTGTACACGCTGGTCGTGCAGGACAACTTCGGCCTGCGCAGCTACGGGGCGATCTCTGGCCTTCTCAGCCTGACGTCGGGCGTGACTTTCGCCGCCGGGCCGATTCTTGGTGGCCTGACATACGACCTGACCGATACCTACTGGCCCGCCTTCGGCGGCGTGGCCGCCGTAATCGGCGTGGGGGTACTGCTGCTCACCCAAATACGGCCCCCGGCCGCGCGCAAGTAGCGCAACTGGCCAGCTACGGTTTAACGGCCCGGAAGTTGATCCCCATGGTTTCGTAGGCCGCCGCACTGGAACTCTGGGGAGCCCCGGCGAAGACGTCGCCTTTCCACGTCACTTCGAAGCTTTCAAATCCTGCCGCTTCGACTACCGCCCCAAGCTCTGCTTCCAGCAGAGCACCGGCGATTCAGCCAGTCCATAAGTCAATGTCGGTCTTGGCCTCTTCCGGCACCGACCGGTGCACCACAATGTCGCCAATCTGCAACCGGCCGCCCGGCTTCAGAACCCGATTCAGTTCGGTCAACACGGCGACCTTGTCGGGAACGAGGTTGAGCGCACCGTTGGATATAACGACGTCGGCCCACCCGTTACTTACGGGCAGTGATTCCGCGTAGCCCTGTTTGAACTCAACGTTGGTAAAGTCTCCATCGCGAGCAGACTGGCTCGCCTTCGCCACCATGGCCTCGGTCATGTCCACGCCGATGACGCAGCCCTGGGGGCCGACCATCTTCCCGGCTATCAGGCTGTCGATACCGGCACCGCACCCGAGGTCAACGACCCGCTCGCCCGCCACGATGGGACCGAGAGAGAAGGGGTTGCCCGTCCCGGCGAAGGACTCAATGGAAGGCTCCGGGATGCCCTCAAGCAGGTCGTCGCCGTAACCGACCTTTGCAGCCAGCGCCCTGCCAGTGTGGAAGTGGAAGCCCTTGTTCGGGCTGTCGGCCACTTCCTGATACTCGGCCTTAATTTCGGACCGCAGAGTCTCTCTGTCTACCAGCGGGACGGTCACTTCCTGCGCCATTGGGTCTCCAACTTGTTTGCAACACCTGTTTTCGATGCGGTCAGGGCCCCGAATTTATACCCGGACATATAAAGGGTCGCCGCTTCCTCAATATACCGCGACGGTGTTAACCGTCAATCCTTGGGGGCAAACGGGGGTGCCGGGGGCGTAGCATGGTGCGCCATGGACCTGCTGTCACCCCTCACGCTCGCGGTCTCGGTCGCGTCTCTGTTTGTGGGCGCAACGGTTCTCAGCGCCGCCGGGTTCGGCATGGGCATGGTGGCGCTACCGTTCCTGCTGCTCGTCGTCGACCCTGTAACGGCCATACTCGCCCTCAATACGACGCAGATACCCCTGTACCTGGTGGTGTTGCGCGACACCCGCCGCGACATCCAAACAGGCGAGGTAAAGCCCCTGGCCGTGGTCGGCATCGCGGGCGCGGTGCTGGGGGTGTTCGTCCTGACCGCGTCGGCGGAGGCGGTCCTGCGCATTCTCACCGTCGCCCTCATACTCGGCCTTGCGGTTTTAACGGCGTTCAACCCGCGGCCCAGCTTTCGAGCGCCCCAGAAGCTTATGAAGGCGCTCGGGCCAGTACTGGGTTTCGGAGTTGCGGTCCTGCTCGGCACGTCGGCCATAGGCGGGCCCATCATGGCCCTGTACGCCCTTGGACGGGGCTGGGCGAGAGACTCGGTCCGGGGCACGCTCGCCGCCTACTTCATGGCCGTCATGGTGGTGCTGGTAGCGGGCTACGTTGTGGCTGGCATCTACACGGCCGAACGGGCGGCCTTCATCGGCATCGCGGTCGGACCGGTGCTACTGGGGGCGTTGCTCGGCACCAGGCTTACCCGGTACCTGAGTGATACGGCGTTCAGGAAGGCGGTCGTCGCGATCATCATCACCACCAGCATCGTCGTTCTCGTACGAGAGTTGGCGTTCTAGGGAGCGCCGGGACGGGCCAGCAGCTCGCTAGAAGCGTCACGGGAGACGGTGGGAACGACGACCATTTCCGGCACCATCGTGCGCGCAGGAAGCGTGGCGACGAACACCACGGCCGCAGCCACGTCCTCGGGCTGGCACATCGTGTCGCGCGCAGCGCTGTCCGGCGGCTTACTTCGTTCTTCCAAGATCGGCGTGACAACCTCGCCGGGGCTTATCACGCACGACCGCACTTGCGTGTGCTGCAACTCGTCGTTGAGGAACTCGTTGAAGGCGTTCACCCCCGCCTTGGAAGACGCATAGGCGACCCCGGACATCATCCCCGGCCGCAGGGCGGCCATAGACGACACGTTGACGATGGTGCCGCCCCCTTGCTTGAGCATCTGGGGCAGAGCCGCTCGGGCGCAAAAGATAGTCCCGTTCAGGTTGATGGCGACCAGCTGCTCAATCTCTTCCGGGGTTGTGTCGAGGATGCCCCGGTGGGCGACGTTGGTACCGGCGTTGTTGACCAGCACGTCTATGCGGCCCCAACGGTCGATAACGTCCGCCGTCATCGCGGCCACGGCGTCCCAGTCGGCAACGTCGGCAACGTACGCCCGCGCCTCGCCTCCTACCGATGCCACTTCGGCTACTACTGCGTCGAGCTTGGAACGGGTTCGGCCGACAACGGCCACCTTCGCGCCCAACTCGGCCATGGCCAAAACGGTGGACCGGCCAATGCCGCTGCCGCCGCCGGTAACTATGCAGACTTTCTGGTTCAGTGTGGTCACGGAGTCTCTCTCTTTTTGCGAAACCGGCGTCTCGGGAATCCGGCATATT
>CAVOCN010000013.1:0-12199 GCA_963694205.1 Dehalococcoidia bacterium
CGACGCCCTGCTCACCGAGAACGCCAGGGTGGTGCTGAAAAAGCGCTACCTGCGCAAGAACGCTGAGGGCGAGACCATTGAGACGCCCACTGGAATGCTGCGCAGGGTCGCCAAGGCCATAGCCGAGCCCGAGCTACTGCACGGCACGGAAGAAGATAGGCAGACGGCCGAAGACGACTTCTACTCCATCATGTCCACGCTGGAGTACGTTCCCAACTCCCCTACCCTCATGAACGCTGGCACCGGCGCTGGCACTTTGTCGGCTTGTTTCGTGATGGGCCTGGATGACTCGATGGAAGGCATTATGACGACCGCCAAAGAGGCGGCCATGGTGCAGAAGTTCGGCGGCGGCACCGGGTTCGCGCTGTCCCCAATTCGCCCCAAGGGCTCGGGCATTGCCACCACTCATGGCAAGGCATGCGGGCCGGTCGCGGTGCTGCGGCACCTGTCGTCTGTGTCCACGCTGGTTACGCAAGGCGGCAAGCGTGACGGGGCGAATATGGCGGTCATGGACGTTCACCACCCGGACATCATGGAGTTCATTACCTGTAAGACCGAAGAGGGCACGATCCACAACTTCAACATCTCGGTCGGTGCTTCCGACGAGTTCATGAGGGCTGTGCGTGACGGCGGCGACTTGGAACTGCGCGAACCGGCCACAGGCCAGGTCGTGGACAGCCTGAACGCACGAGATGTGTTCAACAAAATAATCGCCGGGGCCTGGCGTAACGGCGAGCCGGGGATGATCTTTTTAGACGCGGTGAACCGGGACAACCCGACGCCCCATCTCGGCCGCATGACGGCCACTAACCCGTGTGGTGAGCAGCCCCTGCTGCCGTACGAGTCGTGCAACCTGGGTTCGATCAATTTGTCACTACTGGTGAAAACGGTCGATGGCGAGCCGACTGTGGACTACGACCGGCTGGGTGAGATTACCCGGATTGCCACGCGCTTTTTGGACAACGTAATTGACGCCAACGCCTACTCGGTCAAGAAGATCGAAAAGATGACCCGCTCGACCCGCAAGACCGGCCTGGGCATTATGGGCTTCGCCGACATGCTCATGGCCATGCACATTCCCTACGACTCAGACGAGGGCGTGGAGCTGGGGCGAGAGATAATGCGCTTTGTGCGGCAAGTGTCGGACAACATGTCCGAGGAGCTGGCAGGGGTTCGCGGCAGCTTCCCGGAGTGGGAGAAGAGCAAGTACGGGCCCGCGGGCGAGAACCGGCCGATGCGCAACGCCTGCCGTCTGACGGTGGCACCTACCGGCACCATTTCCATGATTGCTGGCTGCTCGTCCGGGTGCGAGCCCGCGTTCGCGCTGTCCTTCCACAAGCACAACATCCTCGGTGGCGAGAGCCTCATCTATGTGGACCGAACGTTCGAGCAGTCGGCCAAAGATGGCGGCTTCTATTCGGAAGAGCTGATGGGCTATTTGGCCGATGGCGGCACCATTCAGGACCGCGACGACGTACCGGACTGGGCGAAGAAGACCTTCGTGACCGCCTCGGAGATTTCACCGGAGTACCACGTGCGCATGCAAGGTGCGTTTCAGGACAGTGTCGATTCCGGCATTTCCAAGACGGTGAACTTCGCCAACGACGCCACGGAAGACGACGTCAGGACGGCCTACTTGCTGGCGTGGGAGCTGGAGTGCAAGGGCATAACGGTGTACCGCAACGGCAGCCGGGAGGTCGAGGTGCTGACGGCGGGCAAAGAGGCCGGGCCAGCTAATGTCACAGAGACGGAAGCCGCCACGCACCTGACGCCGAGGAAGCGTCCCGCAGTGATGCGAGGCGTAACCGAACGCGTCAAGACCGGCCAGGGCAACATTTACATAACCGTCAACTTCGACGAGGCGGGCACGCCGTTCGAACTGTTCACCACTCTTGGCAAGGCCGGGAGCATTGAGTCCGCACAGCTTGAGGCCGTGTCCAGGCTCATCTCGCTGGCTCTGCGGTCTGGCGTTGAGCCGGACGAGATCGTCGATCACCTCCGAGGCATTACCTCTGACCCGGTGTGGGACGGTGGGCGGCTGGTGCGATCGGCTCCCGATGCGGTGGCCTTCGTGCTGCACCAGCACCTGCACGACGGACCGGAGATGGCGCTGCGAGACATCGCCTCAGGCGTCGGGTCCGATTCGAGCGTGCAGCTGGGGATGATACCTCCTGAAGCTATGGCCGGCACCATAGCCGCTCAGGAACCTGCTCTCGTTACCAGTGCCACTGCCACGGCAGACGAGCCTGTGCTGCTGGGCGCACTGAGCACGGTTACGTGCCCGGAGTGCGCAGGCTTTCTCGTGTTCCAAGAAGGCTGCCAGCGCTGCCCCGACTGCGGGTACAACAAGTGCGAGTAGTCGGACCCCGGACCTGACGACAGGCAACATGCCCGTGGCCTTCCTGCGCGAAGCCACGGGCTTTTTGCGAAGCGTACCCAACACAACCCTGGGCTTTGATTGGCCGGAGCTATAATTAGGCAGATGAAACCACTCCCCGTAATCGCAATTACGATGGGCGATCCGGCCGGTATCGGGCCCGAGGTCACCGCCAAGTCTCTTACTCACCGAGAAATACCCGAGGCAAGTTACGTAGTAGTCGGCGATGCCGCGACGATGCGCCGCGCCCTGGACGCCATCGGAGTGTCGGCGCACGTGAATGCAGCGGCCAAGTTAGGCGACCTGACGTTCCAGCCCGGCGCGATAAGTGTGCTGGAGCCAGCCGGGGTGGACATTACCGGCGTGCAGATAGGCGAGGTGTCGGCCCAGGCGGGCAAGGCGTCCATTGAGTGGGTGCTGGCTGCCGCCGACCTGGTTGGCTCTGGCGAAGCCTCCGCCATAGTCACCGGCCCCATACACAAAGAGGCGTGCCGACTGGCGGGTTACCAGGACATTGGCCACATGGAGATTCTCCAGCGCCACGCCAACGCGCCCCTTGTCGCCACCATGCTGGTGGCGGAGCAACTGCGGGTGGTGCACATGTCCACCCACAAGTCGCTGGCCAAAGCGGTGGAGTTCTGCACAAGGGAAAACATTCTGGCCAAGATTCGGCTCACCGACGAGCACTTTAAGCGCTGGGGCTTTCCCGCGCCCCGCATTGGTGTGGCGGCGCTCAACCCGCACGGCAGCGACGGCGGGCTTATAGGCGACGACGAGGCACTGCGCATCTCCCCGGCCGTCGAGGACGCCAGGGCCGAGGGCATAGACGCCATCGGGCCGGTGCCCGCCGACACGATCTACAACCAGGCCATCGCGGGCCGCTACGACGCGGTGCTGGCTATGTACCACGACCAGGGGCACATCGCCATAAAGGTGTTCAACTGGGCCAAGTCCATAAGCGTGAATCTGGGTCTGCCGTTCATAAGAACGTCGGTGGACCACGGCACGGCATTCGACATAGCGGGCAAGGGCATAGCCGACCCGAATAACATGTTGGAAGCAATAAGCGTGGCCGTTAGCCTGGCTGGCGAGGGCATACTTCCTAAACACGAGGCTGAAAAACTCACAGTGGCGCACTAATTATGAAAATTTCTTTTGTTGGCGGCGGAGTCATGGCCGAGGCGATCCTGCGAGGGATCGTTTCGGCGGGACTAGCCGCGCCGACCGACATATCGGTCGGCGAGCCAGTGCAGGCCCGCCGTGACGATCTCGCCCGTAAGCACGGCGTCACGGTCACCGGCGACAACGCCGAGGCGGTGGCCGGGGCCGAACTGGTGGTGCTGTCGGTAAAGCCACAAGCATTGGGCAACGTGCTGCCCGGCCTGGGCGCTGCGCTAAAGCCGGACCAGGCCCTGGCGTCCATAGTGGCCGGGGCGACGATAAGCACCATAGCTGACGGAACGGGGCACCAGGCCGTTATAAGAATTATGCCCAACACCCCGGCCCAGATAGGCGCAGGCATTTCGGCCTGGACGGCGTCCGGTGCGGTCACCGACGCCCAAAAAGCTGCAGTGCGCGGGGTTGTGTCCACGCTGGGCGAAGAGGTGTACGTGGCCAGCGAAGACCTCATCGACATGTCCACGGCGCTGAGCGCCAGCGGACCGGCCTACGTTTTCTCGTTCGTCGAGTCGCTCATAGACGCGGGCGTGAACATTGGCATGTCTCGTGACCTGGCCTCGCGGCTGGCCATCGAGACGGTGCTGGGCAGCGCACGCATGGTGAAAGAGACCGGCACGCACCCGGCCGAACTGCGCAACATGGTCACTTCCCCAGCAGGGACTACTGCGGCGGCGCTGGTGGCACTGGAGAAGGGCGGCTTTCGGCCCGCGGTCATCGAGGCGGTGGCTGCGGCGTACAGGCGCAGCAAGGAACTGGGTAAAAGTAGCTAGCAGTCGTCCGGCCCCTTCTCATTTCGGGCCGAACCAGATCGGATTACTTTGGAGTTTTTAGTAAATTTCGTGGGCGCGCTCACGTTCATTCTCATGATCGCAATCGTCGGCAGATCAGTACTGTCCTGGGTGAACCTCGGGGACGATCATCCGATCGTCGTCATCGTCTACCGGACCACTGAGCCGATATTAGGGCCGATAAGGAGACTGCTCCCCAACACTGGAACTCTCGACCTGTCGCCCCTCGCCGCCCTGGTCGGCCTCATGCTCATTCGCTACGTCATCAATAGGATCGGCGGCTAGCCCAAACCCAGGCGCGCCAATGCCTCGGTCCTGTCGAGGCCGATAACCTCGACGACTTTGTCCCGCGACTTGCTCCCCTTAATTACGCTCACGTCGCGTTTGGGTACGCCCAGGCGGCGGGCCAATAGCGCCTCCACGGCGGCGTTGGCCTTTCCTGCCTCTGGCGCTTCGGTGACCATTACGCTCAACGGCCCGTCGGGTCGCACCTGCACTTCGCGCCGACCAGCCTTCGGGCGCACACGTATTTCCAGCTTCGTTGACGGCCGGTCGGTCACGGTGAGCCGCCAGAGCCGGGCCGAAGCGTGACTTCTCCTGCCACGACAACCGTCCTCTGGCCGTCGGCCCCGTGTTCTTGGATGAGCAAGTTTCCGTCCCTGTCCACGCCGGTTGCACGGCCAGAGACGGTTCGGTCGCCCCAAGTGACGTCCACGCAACGTCCTAAGGTGTCGATGCGCTCGGCCCAGCGGCCGGACAGGTCGGTGCCGGAGCGGATTTCGGCGTAAAGCTCATCAAGCCGTGCCAGAAGATTGAGCAGCACGTCGGTGCGGTCCAGTTCGGCCCCCGCCTGCTGGGCGAGTGAGGTCGCGATGTGCCTAATGTCGGGGTGACTGTCCGGCTTGAGGTTGACGTTCAGACCGATGCCGATGACGGCGAATTCGAGGCCGCCTGCCGGCGCCATGACGCTCTCGACCAGAATGCCGGACAGCTTCTTCCCCGACATCTGCACGTCGTTTGGCCACTTGATGACGGCCGGTCGACCCGTCAGGGCCTCGGCGGTGTCCCGCACGGCCATGGTGGCGGCCATGTTGACGAGCCTCATTTGCTCTGCGGCCGGGCGCAACACGACCGAGAACGTCAGGTCCAGGCCAGGTGTCGATACCCAGGTACGGTCGAAGCGGCCTCTACCTTTGGTTTGCTCGTCTGCGACGACGACCAGCCCGTCGGCCGCGCCGCGACCGGCCAGCTTGCGGGCTTCGTCCATGGTGGAGCCCAGCGTATGGGCGTACTCGATAATGCTGCCCACAGTGCCGGAGCGCAGCGCCGTCAGCCGGTGCAGATCGAGGCGCAATATTTCGTTGTTTGTCTCTTCGGTCATATGGCTGAAACCTACGTCGGTTACCCTTTGGGCGCAAGGGGGAGCGCAAGGGGGGTGCGCAAGGGGTCCATCGAGACCGAGAATCAACGAGGCACCTCAACCAACCAGCAGGAGGATAATTGCTTCTCGTAGTCATGGTCGCCGGGCTCTTCGGCGGCGTCGTTTCAGGAATTGCCGGACTGGGTGCCGGTATAGCCGCCCTGCCCGTCCTTCTTTACGGCCCCGAGTTATTAGGGCTGGACCCACTTTCGATTAAAGAGGTTACGGGCCTTACGGTCGTCCAGAGCCTTACTTCAGGGATTGTGAACCTGGTTCGACACCACGGCGCCGGTTACGTGCACAGGCCCCTGGTGATGCGAATCGGAGTTCCTGCTGGCGTGGCGGCGCTGATCGGCGCTCTCGTCTCGCGGCTGATGCCGGACGTAGCACTGCTGGCCATGATGGCGGCGATGACCCTGACTGCGTCTTTGGTGATGGTCTTCCCCGGCGTGCTGGGGGCACGAAAACGCTCGGCCCCAGAGGCTGAGTGGCAGGCCCAATCTCAGGCAATAGGAGCGGGCTCCCCACCGTATGACCGGGGCTGGGCGAGCGTCATGGGCGTGCTTGTCGGTGGGGCGGGCGGCATATCCGGCCTGCCCGGTGCGTTCTTACTGGTGCCTCTGATGATCTATCGACTGGGGATACCGACGAGAATAGCGATAGGCAGCAACCTCGGGATAATGCTATTCGCGTCGGGTGCTGCGCTGGCGGGCAAGTTGGGGGGCTCTCTCGTGCCCCTATACCCGGCGCTGGTAATTACGGGCAGCGCAATGACGGCCGCGCTGGTTGGGTACGAGATAAACCGCCGCCTGTCACCCCGTCACCTGCGGGGAATACTGGCGGTGCTGGTTGCGGCCACCGCCGTGCGGGTGCTCGTGGACGTGTTCGTCTAGGCCGCATCCCTAGATGCCAGGGTTATGCGAGTGTTTCAGGCCGCGTCGTCGATGTGATGGGGCGAACGATCGGCGATCGCCTCCCGCCCCGGCGTCAGGTGTGACGCACGCAGTCTGACCAGCGCTTGCTGCTCCAACTGGCGAATGCGCTCGCGCGTCACGCCCATGATTCGGCCTATCTCATCGAGGGTGCGGGCGCGTCCGTCTTCCAGGCCGAAGCGCAGCTTGATAATTGTGGCCAGGCGGCTGGGCAGGCCATCCACGGCGCGCATGACGTCCGCCCGGTGCAGCCCTGCGACCGCCCTGTCGTCTACGGTGCCGGTGTTGCGATCGGGGATGGAGTCGATGAGCGAGAAGTCGTCGTCTCCGCTGGGTGCCTCAAGGGACACCGGGAGTCTACGATGCAGACGTAGTTCCTGCACCATTTGTTCGGTCCACTCCAGTTCGGTCGACAGTTCTTTCAGCGTCGGCTCTCGGTCGAGGCGTGAGGTAAGTTCACGCTCTGCCTTGGTCAGCCGCTGAACACGCTCGACGACGTGTACGGGCAGGCGGATGGTGCGACCGAAGTCGGCTATGGACCGGGTCATTCCCTGTCGGATCCA
Source organism: Dehalococcoidia bacterium (assembly GCA_963694205.1). Taxonomy (GTDB): domain Bacteria; phylum Chloroflexota; class Dehalococcoidia; order Lucifugimonadales; family UBA2962; genus CAUZIR01. Next base: position 7,260 of record CAVOCN010000013.1, read on the forward strand.
CCAGGTCGCGTAGGTGCTGAACTTGAAGCCTCTGTGCGGGTTGAAGCGCTCGACGGCCTTCATCAGGCCCAGGTTGCCTTCCTGTACCAGGTCGAGCAGGGGCAGGCCGAGGCCGATGTACTTGCGGGCCACGCTGACCACCAAACGGAGATTGCAGCGCACCAACGTGTCGGCGGCGTCCTTTCCCTGGCACTCTGCGGCTGCCCAGGCATCGGAAGCCAGGCGCAAACACTCCGGCGAAAGTGTGGCGAACTGTGCCTCGCCACCAGGGCCGGTTCCGGAGCTTTCAAACTGTTTGATAACGGCGAGCGGCAGCAACCTGGCGGCCGTCGCCACTCTGGCCACCGCAGACGACATATCGGCCTCTGGCACGCCGAGCGCTTCGGGTAGAGAACGCCGCTCGGCAGGGGTCAGGCCCCGGTGCAAGAACTCGGCAATAGGCCGTTCGGTAATTAGTACCGAGGTCGGTTCGTCTTCACACAGCTTGCCCAGTACTCCGCTCAACTCTCGCAAAAGCGGCAGTTCCGGCAGGAAGCTCGCATACAGGAAGGCGGCCAGTTCGATTGGGTGAGGTTCGAACCCGTTGGCAGAGGTCAGCTCTTCGTTGGCTTTGCGCAGGCGCACTCGCGCGCCTACCCGTAGGCCGAGGGCTATTTCTTCGGCTGCGACGAGCAACGGGTGCTGGCCGATGGCCGACAGGTAGTCGGTCGTTGAGTCTTCAGATGTGTCCGGTTCGTGTTTCGTCGGTGCAGTTGTGGTCAGGGTGGAGTCTCCTGTCCGGGATTGGATCGGTCTGCACCGGCCTCGCGGCCTTGCGCTCCCGACTCCACTCCACGCTACGACCCGCGTATGCACGCGGCGTGACGCGCTCGCCCAAACATGTGCACCCCGCATGACGCCGGGGACCAAAATGGGCCCGATGTGCCTGTGTACCCCTGTGCATGGGGGTTCAAATGGCCGGACACGCCAGTCCCTGATCGCGCGAGGCTCGCAGCTACTCTCCTGGCGCCACGGAGGACGGCACGGAGGGCGGCACCTCTGGCGCCACTTCTGGCATCACCTCTGGGTTGGCGCAGTACGGCACCGGCTCGCCCTTTAGGGCGGCGGCGATGCTGCGGGCGGCGGCCATGCCCATGGCTTTGAACGTGGCTGCGCTGGCGCTGCCGATGTGGGGGGTGATGACGACGTTGTCCATGGTGACCAACGGGTGGTCGGCCGGGATGGGCTCCGGGTCGGTGACGTCGAGGCCCGCGCCCGCTATGAGACCGGCTCGCAGGGCGTCGGTGAGCGCGACGGTATCGACCGTCGGGCCGCGAGAGGCGTTAATGAGGTAGGCATCAGGCTTCATTAGCGCAATCTCCCTTGCCCCGATGATGGGCCGGGTCTTGTCGCTCAATGGCACGTGAATGGTCACGTAGTCGGCCCTGGCGAGCAGTTCATCGAGTTCGACGTAGTCGAGCCCGTACATGAGTTCTTCTTCAGGCTTTTGCGTTCGGGAGGCGTAGATGACGTTCATCTCGAAGCCGATGGCCCGTTTGGCTACTTTCTCACCAATGTCACCAAGGCCAATAATGCCCAGCGTCTTGCCGTAAACGTCCGTGCCCAGATACGGGACCTGGTCGAAGGCCGTCCACGCGCCTTCACGAATGCGCCGGTCGCCGAACGCGACTTTGCGGGCGACCGCCAGGATGAGGGCGAACGTCATGTCGGCCGTGGACTCGGCGTTGAGGCCGGGCGTGTTGGCCACGATGATGCCCCTTGCAGTGGCCGCGGGTATGTCGATGTTGTCCATACCGGCAGCCCGAACGGACACTATTTTCAGGCTGTCTTTGCCAGCTTCTAACACTGCTTCGTTGACGGCGTCGTCTGCCTCGACCATGAGGGCGACACACTCAGCAGCACGTTCAGACAGGACGCCGGTGGGCGGCGGCGTTGTCTCGGGCCACACCTCTACTTCGAACTCTTTTTCCAGCAGGGCTATGGCTTCAGGGATACGGCGACGCGTAACAAATACTCTCGGTCGGTTACCCGACTCTTGGGGCTTTTTCGCTTTAGCGCTCATCGGTCTGGCCTTTCATTACTGGCTTCATAACTAAGTTGATTAGTAGCCGATGGCGACGCCGTCTCGCCTGGGGTCGGCTCCCCCGTGGAATACGCCTGTTTTGTGGTCGTAGGCGATGGCCTGTCCACCGCCCACGTTCATGGACCACGACTCGACAAGGTCGATGTCGTGGCCGCGCTGTTCCAGGTCAGTTCGAAGAGATGAGGGGAAGCGGTCTTCCATCTCCACTCGTTTGCCCTCGTAGACGCGGAACCGGGGCGCGTCGATGGCCTGCTGCACGGTCATGCCGTGGTCGAGCACGTTGACGAGCATTTGCGGCGTGGTTTGCATGATCCCCCAGCTGCCGGGAGTTCCCATGCTGAGGAAGAAGCGGCCGCCGGAGAAGGTCTGGGTGGGTGCGAGGACGAAGTCTACCTTTTTACCCGGTCCGATGCGGTTGGGGCTGCGGGCTTCCAGGTCGAACCAGTAGGCCATGTTGTTGGGGAATATGCCGGTGTCGTCCATGGTCACGGCTGCGCCGAACGCGCCGCCCAAGGTCTGGGTTATTGAGACTACGTTGCCATCCGAATCGGCTATGGCGAAGTGGGTCGTCATGCCGCCCTCTACCTCTTGGGACAGGCCAGAAGAAATGGCACCGGGAGGAACCTGGTCGGAGTAGTGCTCGCCCATGACGGCTGCCGCTGTGCGCATGTCTATCGCGCGGGCGCGCTCGGTCGCATAGTCGTCGGAGAGAAGCCGGGCCAGGGCTGACCGGGCCGTTGCCGCGCCTGCCACGCCCAGATCACCTACGGCGGTATCTGCTACCCCGGAATCAGCTACGAGGGGTATGCGGTCGGCGACTGCGAGCTTGACCGCCTCGATGAACCGGTGGACTGCGTCCGGGTGGCGCGTGCCCAGAACCGCCACGTCGAAACGCTCCATTAGCTTGAGGGTTTGCAATATCTGGAACCCGGTCGAGTTGGGCGGGTTGGTCAGCACCCTGTAACCCCGGTAGTCGACCCCTATAGGCTCCAGCCACTCGGGTTCGTAGTCGGCGAGGTCTTTGGCCGTCATCGGTCCGCCAAGGGCCTGGTTGCCTGCCACGAAGCGTTTTGCCAGCGCGCCCTTATAGAACTCGGACATGCCGCCCTCCGCGATGTAACGCAGACTGGCCGCGAGTTGGGGGAACTTGAGCCTGGCGCCGGGGCTCGGTGCCTCGCCACGGCTCAGCACTATTTTGCTGGTCCCAGCGTGCCGTAATAGCCTGGGGATGGCTTTAACTATCTGGCGATGGTTGTTGAACGTGACCGGGGTACCCGACTCGGCATACCCGATGGCGGGGCCAAATAGTGGCGTGGGTTCCAACGTGCCGTACTGCTCTTGTAGGGTCAGCCACCCGGCCACGTTACCCGGTACAAGCGATGAGCGAACTCCGATGTCTTTGGAGTGCTGCGTGAACTGGTCTGGGGTCGCCGCAAGGGGCGCGCGGCCTGAGAAGTCTAGCGCCCGCACCCTGTCCTCGGCTGCTACGTACACGAGCGCAACACCCACGCCGCCGACGCCCGACATGTACGGTTCAACTACGCCGAGTACAGAACCGACCGCTACGGCAGCATCGAATGCGTTGCCGCCTTCGCGCAGTACTCCAACGCCAGCGAGAGTGGCCAGCGGGCTGGCTGAAGCTACCATGCCGGCAGTGCCCATAACGACGGGCCGTGAAGGGTTAGGGTGTCCGTAGGGGGCGTGCATGAGTTGCCGCCCATCTTAGGTGAATCGAACCTCTGGAGGCGAGTTATTGGAATTCCGGGTGCTACCCCTTGACGGTGCGGGCTAGCCGTCTCTATAGTTATGTCACGGGCCCTGCATCGGCGGGGCTTCGTCTTCTGACGGTTTCAGAGCCAACGGTTTACCGATAGTGCTCCCGGCAAGAATGACGGCACCTTAACAACTGGATAGTGGAAGGAAATGTCAGTTTTTTTTAGAGTTTGATCCTGGCTCAGGACGAACGCTGGCGGTGCGCTTAATGCATGCAAGTCGAACGAACCTAACCGCTTCGGTGGGGACGGAGAGTGGCAGACGGCTGAGTAACACGTAAGTAACCTACCCTAGAGCGGGGGACAAGCCGGAGAAATCCGGTCTAATACCCCGTACGCTCCTTAGACTACGGTCTTTGGAGGAAAGCTTTCGGGCGCTCTTGGAGGGGCTTGCGGTTTATCAGATAGTTGGTGGGGTAACGGCCTACCAAGTCAAAGACGAATACCCGGTGTGAGAGCACGGACGGGCAGAGGGGGACTGAGACACGGCCCCCACTCCTACGGGAGGCAGCAGCAGGGAATCTTGCGCAATGGGCGAAAGCCTGACGCAGCGACACCGCGTGAAGGAAGAATGCCTTCGGGTTGTAAACTTCTTTTATCAGGGAAGAGATAGGACTGTACCTGATGAATAAGCCCCGGCTAACTACGTGCCAGCAGCCGCGGTAATACGTAGGGGGCGAGCGTTGTCCGGATTTATTGGGCGTAAAGGGCGAGTAGGCGGCATACCAAGTCCCATGTGAAATCTCCCGGCTTAACCGGGAGGGGTCATGGGAAACTGGTAAGCTTGAGGATAGCAGAGGAGAGCGGAATTCCCGGAGTAGTGGTGAAATGCGTAGATACCGGGAGGAACACCAGTGGCGAAAGCGGCTCTCTGGGCTACACCTGACGCTGAGGCGCGAAAGCATGGGGAGCGAACCGGATTAGATACCCGGGTAGTCCATGCCCTAAACGATGAATACTAGGCCTGGGGGGTATCGACCCCCTCCGGGTCGAAGCTAACGCGATAAGTATTCCGCCTGGGGAGTACGGCCGCAAGGCTAAAACTCAAAGGAATTGACGGGGGCCCGCACAAGCAGCGGAGCGTG
>CAVOCN010000014.1:0-12018 GCA_963694205.1 Dehalococcoidia bacterium
CATGGTGGCGAGCAAGTGGTCGGCGGGACTTTTGCCCTCCGTAGACATTCTGACAGGGGTCGCTATGGGGCTGGCCATCTTCTTCGGTAGCGGCATGGTCTCCGGCGGAGCCATTGAGGTGGGGGTGCTAATCGCCTCCGTCCTCTACATTCAGCGCTTCTTCGACCCCGTGCGCAGCCTGACAATGCAGTACACGCAGCTTCAGCGGTCAATGACCTCGGGCGCGCGTATATTCGACCTGCTCGACGCCGAACCTGCGATGGTCGATGCGCCTGGCGCTCCCGCGTTACCGCCCATTAAGGGCCGGGTCGAGTTTAAGAACGTCGGGTTCTCATACAACCCCGGCGTGGACGTTCTCACCGGTGTCAGCTTCATCGCCCAGCCCGGTGAGACCGTTGCGGTAGTGGGACCGTCCGGTGCCGGTAAAACAACCATGGTCTCGCTGCTGTCGCGCTTCGCCGACATCGAAGAGGGCAGAGGCGGCATTGAAGTAGACGGCCGCGACCTGCGCGACGTGACCCGCGCGTCCCTGGTCACCCAGATGAGCATGGTGTTGCAGGAGCCGTTCCTGTTCTCCGGCTCCATGCGCGACAACATTAAGTTCAACCATCCCGATGTCACAGATGACCAGATGGTTAAGGCCGCAGACGCAGTGGGTGCGCACAAGTTCATAGTCGCGCTACCGGACGGCTACGACACCGAAGTCGCAGAGTTGGGCGTCAACCTGAGCCTGGGCCAGCGCCAGCTCGTCAGCTTCGCTCGTGCCATCGTCTCGGAGCCTCGCATTTTGATCCTTGACGAAGCGACAGCCTCTGTCGACAGTGAGACGGAATTGAAGATCCAGCGAGCCCTTGGGGTGGTATTGGAGGGGCGCACCGCGATCGTGATTGCTCACCGTCTTTCGACCGTCCGGGACGCGGACCGAATTCTGGTAATGGACGACGGCCGTTTGGTGGAGGAGGGCGACCACGAAACGCTCCTCGCGGCGGGCGGGCGTTACGCTCAACTTCACCGGGCCAATCGACTGCTGGCGAGCTAGTTCCGGCGGGTCGTTTTTGGCACCCTCACCGGTGCTATAATTCCCGCCACGCAGAGGCCCACGCACGGACACGCCCCCGAGGAGAAAACACCGAAATGACCACGATTACCGAGCGTTTTTTCGAGCTTCACCCAAAGTCCGCCTCTCTTGCCGAGAGAGGACGACGGCTTTTCCCGGACGGCGTCACCCATGACATTCGCCGGGCCGACCCGTTCGCCATGTACATGGACCGCGGTGCGGGGGCACATAAGTGGGACGTGGACGGCAACGAGTACATCGACTACCGCACGGGCCACGGCTCGATGATCCTTGGCCAGGCCGAACCTCGTATCGTGGCGGCGGTGTCTGACGCCGTAGCCAAGGGCACCCACCTGTCGGCGTCGTCCGAAATGGAAATCAAGTGGGGCGAACTGGTTAGCGAGCTGGTCCCCTCTATCGAGAAAATGCGGTTCCACAACTCCGGTACCGAGGCCGTGATGATGGCCTTCCGCATGGCCCGCACGTTCACCGGCAAAGACAAGATCGTCAGGTTCCAGGATGCCTTCCACGGCTGGGCCGACGGCCCCTACGTGGGCACCGACACCGACCACGGCGACAACGGCATTCCCCAGAGCACCCGCGACTCCATTATTTTGGTCGAATACGACCTCGACCAGGTCGAAGAAACCCTCAAGGCAAGCGACGACATCGCCGCCGTTGTGTTCCAGGGCAACGTCGTCATCAGGCCCCAGTTCATTGAGGGCCTGCGAGACCTGACCACCCGCTACGGCGTCCTGCTCATCATGGACGAGGTCGTCTCCGGGTTCCGCTGGTCCCTTGCGGGCAACCAGGGTCGCTACAACATCACCCCCGACCTCACGACCATGGCCAAAATACTGGCTGGCGGGCTGCCCGGCGGCGCAGTTGGGGGCAGGGCCGACATCATCGACACCATCGGCAAGGGCCGAATCGCCCACCCCGGCACATTCAACGCCAACCCCCTGTCGGCGACCGCAGGCATGACCGCGCTGCAAATCGTCCGGGACGAGCCCATCCTCGAGACTGCCGACGCCCGAGCCGAGCGGCTAAAAGCAGGCCTCAACGAAGTCCTTACCCGTCTAGAAGTTCCCGGCTACGCGTACGGTGTCGCCTCCATCGTGGCCACCAAACTCGGCGTCGACCAGTCCTTCGACCCCGTGTATGGCGGCACCGGTGAGGCGTCCGGCACCCCCTACTCAGGTGCCGTTCACTCCGTCCTCGACCAGGGCATGATCAACAACGGCATCTACTGCTTCGTCGGCAATTTCATCCTGTCGGCAACGCATAGCGAGCAGGACGTAGACCGCACCATAGACGTCTTCGAGACCACGCTCAGGCAGGCCAGGGAAGAGGGGACCATTTAGTCGGATTGCCCTCGGGTGATGATGGCTAACCTGGAATTCCCCTGGCTGGGTGAGCAGGGGGCACACGACGCGCGCTCGGTTGGCGGCAAGGCCGCCAACCTGAGCCTGCTGGCGGCCGACTTTCGCGTCCCACCCGGCTTTTGCATACCCCCAACGGCTTTCGAAGCCTTGGATCTGGATGTCTCGGCCCCAAATCCCGGGACTGGGGATGCCTCGTACTGGGACACGGGGGCTGGTGAGCGATTCGCAGCACTGATAGGCGCCGCCTATTCGGATCTTGCAGGCAAGACCGGCACCCCTGAGCCCGGGGTTGCCGTCCGTAGCTCGGGAATAGACGAAGATGGCCAGTCGGCGTCGCTCGCGGGGCTGCACGACACATTTTTGAACGTGGTCGGCGTGCACCCCATAGCCGACGCGGCGCTCAAGTGCCTGGCCTCGGCGTTCACCGACCGGGCCGTCGCGTATCGGCGCGACCGGGGCATCGACGAGCGCGCCGCCGGCCTGGCCGTGCTGGTGCAGCACCTCGTGCCCGCCGACGTCTCGGCAGTCGCATTCAGCGCCGACCCGGTAACCGGCGACCGGTCGCAGGTGGTCATCAACGCCAACTGGGGCCTGGGGGAGAGCGTGGCATCGGGCACCGTTACTCCCGACACCTTTACCGTGAGCAAGGCCAGCAAGGCCAGCAAGGCCCTGTCTGGCACGGCAGTGTCGGACAAGGCGGTCATGACCGTCCCGGTGCCCGGCGGCGTGAAAGAAGTAAACGTACCGAAAATGATGCGGTCAATGCCGTGCCTGAACGAGGGCAAGGCGACCGAGATAGGCCAACTCGCAGTGGCTTTAGAACAGCACATGGGCTACCCCGTGGACGTGGAGTGCGCGTTCATGGGAGACGTGCTCTACCTGCTCCAGTGCAGGCCCGTAACAACGTTGGGTTGAGGAAGTTTTAGGAGACGATAGCTATGGACGACACGCAAACAGCCGGGGGCCCGCCGCCGCCGCTGCCAATACCCGACAATTTCCCGGTCACCTGGGAGAACCCGGCCGATGAGATGGCCTTCTGGCACATCGACCCGGTCCACTTCCCAACCACCGTCACCCCGGCTATGGAAATCTTCGGAGACGCCTTTACCAAGGGTGTCGACAGGTCCCTGGGGGCCTACGAAATGCCCATCAGGCTCCAGCACAGGCGAATAAACACGTACTTCTACATGGGCAACACCCTGGCGGTGCCACCGGACCAGTTGGAGGCCCAGGGCGCAAAGGCGGAGGCGCGGTTGAAAGAGGCGGTCGGCGCTTTCCCCGACCGGTGGGACAACGAATGGCTCCCCGAGGTGAAAGAGCACATTGCGTTCTGGGACGGCTTCGACCTCGCAGGCGCTTCTCCCGAAGCCCTCGCCGCGCACTACGACGAGACCAGAGAGCGCCTCGCGCGACTTTGGGACATCCACTTCCTGCTCGAGGTCCCGGCCATCCTCTCCATGAGCCTCTTCGACGAGGTCTACAAAGACCTGCTGGGTGATGAGGACAAACTGGCGTCCTTCAAGCTCCTGCAGGGCTTCGGAAACAAGACCGTCGAAGGCGGACACGTCCTGTGGGGGCTGAGCAAGCAGGCGCTCAAGTCCGACGCGGTGAAGTCGGCTATCCAAGACCACCCCAACGGCGAAGTAGTTGCGGCGCTCGAGGCGTCCGAAGACGGACGCGGATTCCTTGTCGAATTCAAAAAGTACCTGGCCGAGTTCGGCCAGCGGACGGACGTGTTCTGTGAACTGGGCGCACCGAGTTGGGAGGAAGACCCCTCCACACCCATTTCCAACCTGAAAGACTTCATAACGCAGCCCGACCGGGACGTCGAAGCCGAACTGGCACACAACGCCGCCGAACGGGACGAGGCCATCGCAGACGCCCGCGCGCAACTGGCAGGCTATCCGCAGGCCGCCAGGGACCAGTTCGAATTCCTGCTCTCTCGCGCCCAATTCGGCACTAGGATGCATGAGGATCACAACTACTGGATCGACCAGATGACCTCCGACAAGGTCCGCCGCATGGTTCTCGGCATCGGCAATCGCCTTCTTGCGGCGGGCTCGGTGGAAGACGCCAACGACGTTTTCTACCTGACGCCAGACGAGATCCGCGAAGCAGCCGTATCCAATGGCACCGGGGACAGGCGGACGACAGTCACTGAGCGTAAGGCCGAGATGGAACACTTCGGTGCCATCCAGCCGCCTCCCATGGGCACGCCCCCTCCCGATGGCGAGCCGACCGACCCCATGGGCATGGCAATGGTGAAGTTCTTCGGTGCCCGCCCGCAAGAGTCTGGGCAATCGGGCGTTGTCAGCGGAAACGCCGGTTTTCCCGGCAAGGTAACCGGAACGGCCCGCATCATCCGTACCCTGGCAGACGCCGACAGGCTAGGCCAGGGCGACATCTTGGTGACCACCACCACCATGCCCGCGTGGACGCCGCTGTTCGGAACTGCATCGGCCGTAGTGACGGATGCTGGGGGTGTACTCAGCCACTGCGCCATCGTCGCGCGCGAGTACGGCATTCCCGCCGTAGTCGGCACCGGTAACGGGACCACGGCCATCAAGGACGGTCAGACCATAGAGGTGGACGGAAGCGCCGGTGAGGTCCGAGTCCTCGCCTGAGACCGACCCCGCCGTAGAGCCCGAGCGACCCGCCCCCGAGCGCGTCACGTCAGTGCGATTGGTGACCATCACCGTCGCGCTGGGGACGGTGCTCGCCCCGCTCAACTCCACCATGATCGCCGTGGCGCTGCCCGGCATCATGGACGACTTCGACCGCAGCGTAGCCAGCGCGGGCTGGCTCATAACCGGCTACCTCATCATCATGGCGTCCTTGCAGCCGGTCACCGGCAAAATCGGCGACCGGTTCGGCCGTCGACCGCTGGTCATAGGCGGCCTGGCGGCGTTCGCCCTCGCGTCGGTGGCGGCATCGTTCGCCCCAAACCTGTGGTGGTTGCTGGCATTTCGCATGATGCAGGCCGTCTCGGGCGCTTTCATCCTGCCCAACGGTGCCGCCCTCATGCGCCAGGTGGTGCCCGAGGCTAACCGGGGCCGTGAGTTCGGCATCATGGGCGCGGCGGTCGGCACAGCGGCGGCATTCGGCCCGGCGATTGGCGGAGTCCTCGCCGAGTTCGCAGGCTGGCAGGCCATCTTCTACGTCAACGCCATCGTCATCGCCCCGGCCCTGTATCTGGCAATCACCAAGCTGCCGAAGACCCGGCCGCAGCACTCCAGCACTGGGTTCGATTTCGGGGCGGCGGCGATGCTGCCAATCATGCTGGTCGCCCTGGTGTTGGCCGTCCAGGGCATCGGGGACAGTACGACCCTGGCGCTACGGGCCGCCCTTGGCGCGTTAGCAGCGGGCGTGCTGGTTACCTTCGTCTTTTATGAGTTACGCAACTCCGACCCGGTCATCCAGCCCAGGTTCTTCAAAATCAGGGCCTTTGCCGCCGCCAACTCGGGTGTCGGCCTGGGCAACATGGCCATGTACACGCTGCTCATCTCCGTGCCGCTGCTAATGGCTGCACGCTACGGTGACTCGCTACTCGACTCCGGGCTAATTCTCATCTCGCTGTCAGTGGCGTCCATTCTTGTCGCCCCGTTTGGAGGACGGCTGTCGGACCGTTTCGGACGCCGCATCCCAACAGTCGCGGGCCACCTGTCCATGGCAATCGGGGCGCTGCCCATCGCCCTCATCGGCGGCGACGTATCCATCGTTGTGCTGGTAATCAGCCTGGCGTTCGTTGGTGTGGGCCTCGGTCTGTCGGGAGCCAGCATCCAGGCGACGGCGGTGGAGTCCATCCCTGCCAGGCACGCCGGGTCGGCCTCTGGGATGCTATCGACCAGCCGGTACCTGGGCAGCATTACCGGCGCCGCCATTTTGGCCGGGCTTCTTGGGGCCGACAGGGGCAACATCGCGGGCCTCGACACCGTGTTCTACGTGGTGTTTGCAGCTGCCCTGGCGGCGGTGGTTAGCAGCTTTTTCATGCGGGCCCGGCCTGCCCGTTCAAGCTCGGAGATATAATGGCCGCCAAATTGAACTGGCCCAAATCGTACTGACCCAGCCGTACTGACAGGGAGCTATTCGTGCCCACCAACGTCTCGTTCCATAACCTCAACCCGGTCTCGTTCCTCGACCGTAGCGCCATGGTCTTTCCCAACAAGACTGCGGTGGTCTACAAGGACGTGCAGTACACCTACGCCGAGTTGGATGAACGGGTAAACAGGCTCGCCGGAGCACTGAAAGTGGCAGGGGTAAAAAAGGGAGACAGGGTCGGGTTCCTGTGCCCCAACATTCCGCCAATGTTGGAGGGCCACTATGGGCCCATGCGTATCGGCGCGGTGCTGGTGGCCATCAACTTCCGCCTCTCGGCCCGCGAAGTCACCTACATCCTCAACCACTCCGGTGCCAAAGTGCTCGTCTTCGATTCGGAGTACGCCCAACAAGTACGAGACATGAAGCCCAACCTGGAGACGGTCGAGACCTTCGTCCAGGTTGTGGACGAAGAGCCCCGAGCCGAGGACATCCCAGGCCCAGACTACGAGACGTTCCTCGCAGGTGCGCCTCCAGGCGTTCACCGGGACGAACTCGACTCTGAACTGGACACAGTGGCGATCAACTACACGTCCGGCACCACCGGTCTGCCAAAAGGCGTCGAGTACCACGCCAGGGGCGCATACCTGAACGGCCTGGGCGAAACCCTGGAAATGGGCCTGAACTGGCAGGGCGTGTACCTGTGGACCCTGCCCATGTTCCACTGCAACGGCTGGTGCTACACATGGGGTGTCACCGCCGTCGGGGGCACGCATGTGTGTTTGCGCAAGGTGAGCCCTGAGGCCATATTCAGGCTCGTTAAGGAAGAGGGCGTCACCCATATGTGCGGCGCGCCCACCGTGCTCACCGGCATGTATGCGTCACCGGCCGCCGAGGGTCAGGACCTTGCGGGGCTGACCATCATGACCGGCGGTGCGCCGCCCGCGCCCCAGGTAATTCGCACCATTGAGGGCATGGGAGCCTACATCCACCACATATACGGCCTGACAGAGACCTACGGGCCGCACACCATCTACGTAAACCAGCCCGGCTGGGAATCGCTGCCGGTGGCCGAGCGCGCCCGTCTGAAGGCCCGGCAGGGTGTGCCGCTCATCGTTGCCCAGACCGGCCTCAGAGTGGTCGACGAGAACATGGCCGACGTGCCCCGCGACGGCGCGAGCATGGGCGAGGTGGTCATGCAGGGCAACAACGTAGCCACCGGCTACTACAACAACCCTGAGGCCACCGCCGAGTCGTTCAGGGGCGGGTGGTTCCACTCCGGCGACCTGGCCGTGTGGCATCCCGACGGCTACATAGAGCTGCAAGATAGGGCCAAGGACATCATCATCTCCGGTGGCGAGAACATCTCCAGCCAGCAGGTTGAAAAAGTAATCATGGAGCACCCCTGCGTCCTAGAAGTCAGCGTAGTGGGCGTGCCCGACGAACAGTGGGGAGAGGTGCCCAAGGCGTTCGTGGTTGTCCGCGAGGGCGAGGAGATGGACGGGGCCGAACTAATCGAGTTTTGCCGCGAGCGCATCGCCCACTTCAAGGCGCCAAAGACCGTGGAGTTCGGCGACCTGCCAAAGACGGCCACCGGCAAAATTCAGAAGTTCGTTTTGCGTGAGCGCGAGTGGCAGGGCGTCACAAAACGCATCAACTGAGGGGTTAGGCGCTTATTTAAACAAGCCCTTTATGCGGTCGGTAAATGACCGGCTGCCTCCCCGGACGCTCTTGTCCCAGGCCACTTCGGCCGACCCGGACCGCTTCAGGTCTTTGACCCGTTTGCGCATCAGATCCAGAACCTGCTTTTCCTCGCCGGGGTCCAGCCAGAAGCCGTGCTCGTCGGGGCAAAAGTCTATGGGCAGGTCGTAGGCCCGGTAGTTGAACGTCGTCATGGCCTTGCCGCATTTCACGCAGGCGATGTCGCTATCGCGCTTGGCGTACATGCGCATGCCCTTGCCCGGACCGTCGAACGCCTGGTCTTCCAGATCGTCCAGTTCGTGGTGGTCGAGCCACCTGCCCTTGCACGTCGGGCACTCATCAACCTCTATGCCCTTGTAGTTCTTAACCTCAAGGGCGGCGTTATCTCTGGGACAGTTCATAGGACTCCTCGTTGCCTGAATCTACGTTAGCACGAGGGGTCCGGATGAGGGCCTAGAGCCCGCCGCGAGTCTCCATGGCCTTCGCGACCGTGTTGACTGCAAGCAGCATCGCCCCGGCGCGCATGTCGGTCCCGTGTTTTTGGGCGGTCTCCTGCACCTGTTCGTAGCTGCGCGTGAGAATGTTCTCCATCCGCGTAGTCACCTCACTTAGCTCCCAGCCGTAGCCTTGCACGTTCTGCACCCACTCGAAGTACGACACCACCACGCCACCGGCATTCGCCAAAATATCCGGGACTACCAGAGTGCCCTTGTCCCTGAGTATCGGGTCGGCCTCCTGCGTTGTCGGCCCGTTCGCGCCCTCGACGATAACCCTGGCACTGATCGCGTCGGCGTTGCCCTCGTTTATCTGACCTTCGAGCGCTGCGGGCACCAAAATGTCCAGGTCCAGGCCGGGGATGTCCTCGGGCGACAGAGCGTCGCCGTTCGGGTAGTCCTTGAAAGAGCGGTTGCGCTGCTTGTATTCGAGCAGGCCATCGGTGTCCAGGCCATTGGCTGAATACACAGCGCTCGTAGAGTCAGATACAGCCACCAATCGCGCGCCCTCCCTGGCCAGCAGGTGAGCGGCCCAGTACCCGACGTTGCCGTACCCCATCACGCCCACTCGTGCGCCTTCCAAATTCAGACCGATCTGGGCGGCCGCTTGCCGAGCCGCCACCATTACGCCCCGGCCAGTCGCCTCCGTCCGGCCCACCGAACCACCAAGATGAAGGGGCTTGCCCGTAACCGTGGCGTAGTTAGGGGCGTCCTGGCCGCCGCTGTGGGACCCGGCGCTGAGTTCATCCATGAACCAGGCCATAATCTGCCCGTTGGTGTTCACGTCGGGCGCGGGAATGTCCTTATCAGGGCCGATAATCGGGGCTATCTCCCCGGCGTACCGACGGGTCAGTCGTTCCAGTTCACCCTGCGACATCGTCTTGGGGTTGCAGGTCACTCCCCCCTTGGCACCACCGTAGGGGATGCCGGTAATGGCGCCCTTCCACGTCATCCACATCGCCAGGGCCCGCACCTCGTCCAGCGACACGCCCGGGTGGTAGCGAAAGCCGCCCTTGGCCGGTCCCCTGACCATGCTGTGTTGCACCCGGTGGCCGGTGAACACCTGCGTTTGCCCGTCGTCCATCCTCACCGGGAGGCTGACGGTCAGTTCCCGTCTCGGTTGCCGCAGGCGCCGATGTAACCCCGGGTCTAACCCGAGGCGCTCGGCGGCGGCGTCTAGCTGGTGCAGAGCACGCCCGTAGACGGGCTCGTACTCGGGTGTCTGTTCAGCTACTGGCGTGGGGGCGGTTTTCGTGGCCATTGCTACCTCAGCTGGTATTAGGGGCGGATTAACGCTGCTTTCTAGGTAATCCGATGCAGCCAGACGCTAAACGGCCCATGCTCATGAACCGAGTCGGTGGATGATATTGGAGATAGTGCTGTCTCCCAGCCCCGGTGCCTGGGACTCCGCGAACACCTTCAGGTCCGATAGCGCCTGTGCCCGGTTGCCCAGCTTGAAGTGGACCAACCCCCTGTCACGCCGCTCTTCGGGCGAGGTTGGATGCATTGCAACGAGCATGTCCATGATGCGCACGGCCCGGTCGAAGTCCTGGAACCGCAGGTGAATGCCCTTGAGGTTGCGCAGCATTCGAGTGACGAAGTCCCGGTTGGTGACGGGAGTCAGGAAAGAGTCGTCCCATTTGATCTCACTTCGACTGGGGCCATTAACAGGCGCGTCGGCCATCATGCGAGCGAAGAGCGCTTGTGCCTCCTCCCGAGAAATGAGCGTACCGCCGTGAAACGGGTCAATGTAGTGGTCGTCGACCCCACTGTGGCCCACCAGGAAGTGACCCGGCATACCTATGCCCACCAGCGGCACCCCGGCTCGGCGGCCCACTTCAATGTAAATCAGAGCGAGGCTGATCGGTATACCAGAATGCCGATCGAGAACGTCGTTTATATAGCTGTTGCGAGCGTCGTAATAGTTGTCGTGGTTGCCAGCGAAGCGCAGGTCATCGGCCAGCCACGTGCTGATGATGTTCATCCGGTGCAGCGCACCCTCGTCGCCGTCATCCTCGATGCGCTGACGGACCACGGCAGCCATGCCGTCGAGGGCCTCCAGTTCCGACTCGCCCTCCAGGTCCGGATACTCGGCCTGGGCTATGAACAGGGCAGCGACAGCCAGGTCGATATCCTCGTCCGGCATGTGGCCCAGACGTTCGAAGTCGGTGGTCCAGGCCGGTTCCCTCGTTACGCGGTCCATATTCCCTCGTCCGGCGAACTAGTTTCCACGTCAGCCATTAGATAAAGCGTCAGACGCCGAGGCAGTCGGCGAACCCTTCTTTGAAAGTGGGGAAACGATACGTGCCGCCGAGTAGTCCGGCGGCGTAGCGGCTCACGACACTACGCCCCTGAGGTGCGGCAGTGCGCCAGTCGCCGGGCACGGTGATTCCCAGCAAACCCTCAAGATGCCCGAATGTATCGCGATTGGAAGACGAGCGCTCGTCCACAGCGTTTACGGTGCTGACGGGCAGGCCGACATCGGCCTTGCCAAAAGCGAGTATCAACCTGCAAAGGTCGTGGACGTGTATCCGTGTAACCATTCGGTTTCCGGCGCCAGCCCTGGCGAAATCGCCATCGCGAAACCGGGTCGCGACACACCTGCCCGGGCCGTAGATGCCTCCACTCCTGAGTATTCGTGCTTCAGCGTAAGTAGCGGAGATGGCGTGTTCAAGCAGTAGACGGTCCTTCGCACGATCAGAATCGGGACCAGCCGGTGTGCGCTCATCCTGCGTCGGCAGGTCGTCTTCGTGCTTTGCGATGAAATCCGACGGGTAAACCGACGTGGTCGAGATATGCAAAAACACGGGCCGGTCAGGGCCGCTCATAAGAGGCTCAAGAGCCGTTTGGTACGGGAGATGTATCTTCCCGTCCAGCTTCACCGTCGGCACCGTGTCCAGTACCAGGTCGACCGGTTCGTCGCCGGGCGTCGAGTCGGGGGCAACGACCCTGAACCCGTCGGGCACCAGCCGTTCAGGATCGCGAGCCAGGAACGTTACCTGCGCCTCGGGAAAGTTGCGGGCCAGGTACATGCCCGTGTAGCTGCCGCCCAGGCATAGAATTTTCAATTGGCTACTCCGCTACCTATTCCGCTCTCGGGGGTCAGGCCCATTACTCGCATGGCGTTTTCTTTGAACAGTAGCGGCAACACGTCCGGCCGCATCAGAATTGAATCCAGGTCGGCCAGCCACCGCTCCGGGGTTATGTACGGGTAGCCCGAACCGAACATCGCCTTCTCTCTTAGACGGGTGTTGACCTCTCGCATCAGTACTTCCGGTATGTAGCGGGGCAGCCAGCCCGACAGGTCGAGGTACACGTTCGGCTTGTGCAGCGCCACGGCTATCTG
>CAVOCN010000015.1:0-11838 GCA_963694205.1 Dehalococcoidia bacterium
TGGGCCTGGGTCGCACCGGCAAAATGTTCTCCAACGAAAACTTCGGCGTCGAGGCCGACCTGCTGCTGCTGGGCAAGTCGATGGGCGGCGGGCTGCCCCTAAGCGCCATAGTCGGCAGGGCAGAAATCCTCGACACCGGCTTCGCTGGCTTCACGACTTCCGGCAATGCCGCCTGTTGCGCCGCCGGACTGGCGACAGTAGATGAAGTCATCCGACTGGGCCTGGCCGAGCGCTCCGCCGAGAACGGCGCGTACCTGCAAGCGAAACTCAAAGCCGCCTTGAGCGGCTACGACGTCGTCGGCGACATACGCGGCATGGGCATGATCCAGGGCGTAGACTTCGTTACCGAAAAGGGCAGCAAAACCCCGAACCGGGACGCCGCCGCCAAGATCGTCTACCGGGCATGGGAACTCGGCCTCGTCCTCTACTACGCGGGCAGCTTTGGCAACGTCATCGAGATAACGCCCCCATTAACGCTCACTAAAGCCGAAATAGACGAGGGCGTCGCGATTCTCGACCAGGCGGTGAGGGACTACTTAGAAGGCGCCATCCCCGACGAAGCCATCGCCGACTACGCCGGGTGGTTCGCTTGAAACAGCTGCTAAGCAACCCCATCGTCGGCTACGGCCTGATCGCCGCCTTCCTGGCAATCATCATCGTGCTGGCCCTGGTATTGCTCATGGCGTAACGGTCCCAGGTTGAGTCGGAGCTATAGCGACGGCGGCAGGTAGCCTCCCGAAGCGCTCTCGACGACAGCCGCCAGCGCCAGCGCCACGTCCTCGCGCCACGGTCGTGCGCCTATCTGTACGCCAATTGGCATACCCTCGGGCGACGTGCCACCGCGCACCGACACCGCTGGCCACCCCGACAGATTGTAGGGGTAGACGTAGCTGTTCACCGGGAAGATATCCGGGTCCACTGTTGTGCCGTGTGGTACGGCAGGCCGGGCGTTCACCGGGCTGACTATCGCGTCGTAGCCTTGCATCCACTGCCACATCTCCGACCTTAGCTCGTCTAGCCCCGCCAGTAGCCCTGCCAGCTCAGCGGCCGATATTGGTTCGTTGCCCTGCTTGCGCTGGAATCCCTCCGTCAGCGGGTGCATCCTCTCCGTCCCTGCTTCGCGCAGCAGCGCGCGAATCCCCGCACCGGCGTCGGCTCTCCACACAGAGAACAGCGTCTCGAACGAGCGTTCAATGCTGGGCGGCCGGTCCTCAGTCACCTCGCACCCGGCGTCGCGCAGCGCGGCCACAGCCCTCTTTATGGCTGCGGCCGTCGCGGCGTCCGCAGCCATCACCCCGTTGTCTGTGAACCATGCGACCCGCTGCCCGGAGACATCTACGTCAGTCGGGGCGTCCAGAGCCACGCTCGCTATATGGGGGTCGCTCTCGTCTGGGCCGACCAGAAGGGGGAACACCAGCGCCAGGTCTTCCACGCGACGGGCGAGCGGACCGACCACGTTGAACGAATCGGTCATGCCCGTGAACGCGGGCCAGTGCCCCGTTCTCGGCACCCGGCCTGCCGTCGGTTTAAGGCCCGCAATCCCGCAACAGTGAGCAGGCTGCCGAATCGACCCCCCGGCGTCGCTGCCTATGCCGATAGGTGAGCCACCCGACGCGATCAGCGCGGCCTCACCGCCGCTGGAGCCGCCCGGCGTTCGGCTCAGGCCGTACGGGTTGTTCGTCCGGCCGTACACGAGGTTGTCGCTCTCCAGCGCCAGGCACCCCTCGGGCACATTCGTCTTGCCCAGCAAAATCGCCCCGGCCGCACGCATGCGAGTAACGACCGTCGCGTCCCGTTCAGCGGTGACTTTAGCTCGACCTAGAGTGCCGCCAGAGAACGGCTCACCAGCCACGGCCAGCGCGTCCTTCACCGTGAACGGCACGCCGTGCAACGGGCCAACCTCGTCGGCTCTGTCCAGCGCCGCATCGGCTTCCCGTGCCTGTCGTGTGGCACGCTCACGCATGTCCACGACCAGCGCGTTGATCGCCGGGTTCACCTCGTCGATACGGTCGTAGTGAGCGGCAACGACCTCACTCACCGTCGCCTCACGGGAACGGATAATACGGGCCATGCCGGTCCCACCAAGTGAAGTTAAATCCATGACGCGGATTATAAGACGCATCTTGGCTTCCCTGGTGCCAGGACCCGGTTTGACCGGGTATGCGGTCGCTGCTAATCTGCGCCGCATCGCCCCTCTTATGAGGGATACAGGATCCCGAACAGGAGCGCATTATGGTCGTCGCATCAGCACTGAAGTCACAGGTCGAAGAGATAGCCGCCGAGTTCTCTGGCCGGGTCAGCGTCTCGGCCAGTAATCTGGTCACCGGCGAACGGCTCGACATGCGCGAGGGAGAAGTCTTCCCAGCCCTCAGCGCCATCAAGCTGGGCATCATGGCCGAACTCTTCTTCCAAATCGAAGAGGAAGGCAAGATATCCCTGACCGACAAAGTCACCATCAACCAGTCCGACCTGCGGCTGGGCACCGGAGTCTTCAGGGAGTTCGAAACCCCGTTCGAAATAACCGTCAAAGACGTCTGCATGATGATGGTCGTCGTCAGCGACAACACCTGCACCTGGCTGCTCAGTGACCTGGTCGGAAAGGCACGCATTAACGCCCGCATGCGCTCACTCGGCATGAACGAGTACTCCCTCAACTCGGATTTGGGCGCCGACACGTTCGATGAGTTGGCTGGCAAGGACATCGACGCCTACTCCGAGTGTTCGTCACGGGACTTCACCAATCTCGTCACCCGAATTGCGGACGGCGAACTGGTGTCGGCCTCGGCCTCGGCACAGATGCTCGACATCATGGGCCGCTGCCAGCACATCGAGTGGCTCGGCCGCTACCTGCCGTTAAACCAGTTCCCCGCAGAGGCGGGCATCACACCCACCTACAAGCTCTACAACAAGCTGGGCGCGTACCTGCACGGCCGCTGCGACACCGGCCTCATCACCGGCCCCGACCTGCGATACGTCATCACCGTAATGACCGCCGACAGCAAAGACCCCACCGCCATGCTGTGCGAGCACGAGGGCAGCCGCACCATAGGCCGCATCTCCAAAGCCGTCTTCGACGCCTGGGCCGACTCAGGGCCTGACTCGGGCCAGAATTTGGGGCCTACCCCTGCCTGAAACACGCACGTACGGGCGCAGCGGCCCCGTCGTCTTCATCCTGCACGGCGGCCCCGGCGCACCCGGCTACATGGAGCCGGTCGCCGGCGAACTCGGCAACGACTTCACGGCCATAGAAGTACTTCAGCGCCGGGGTGAAAACGGCGGCCTGAGCGTTGAGCGCCACCTGGCCGACCTGAGAGACTGCGTCGCCGAACACGGGCGAGGCGAACCCGCGCTCATCGTCGGCCATTCTTGGGGGGCAATGCTGGCAATGTCCTACGGTGCTGCCCACCTCGGGACCCTCGGCGGTCTCATGTTGATAGGCAGCGGCACGTTCGACACGGCCTCTCGCCAGCGCCTGGGGGAACTGCGGCAGGAACGGCTGGGCCCCTCTGGCAGGGCGGCGATGGAGCGCTTAAAAGGGTCGGGCCTGAGCGCGACCGACCGAATGAAACGGTCCGCTGGCCTGCTCTTCAAAACCGACTCCCACGACCTCGCCGAAATCGGCACGCCCGCGTCCGCCTTCGACGTCGTCGGCCACGACGCCAGTTGGGACGACATGATGCGCCTCCAGTCCGACGGCACATATCCCGCCGCATATTCGGCCATCGCCTGCCCCGTGCTAATGCTGCACGGCGAGCAAGACCCGCACCCCGGCCACATGATCCGCGACAGCCTCACCCCACACGTACCCCAGCTCCAGTACGTTGAGCTAGATCAGTGCGGCCACTACCCCTGGCTGGAACGCCACGCCCGCGACCGCTTCTACGAGGTCGTGCGTGACTGGCTGGCCCAGACGACCCCCTAGCGTTCCGCGCCCGCTTCGGCGGAGCGCCTAAACGGGGTCGCGACGCATCACATGGGTATGAAAGGGCTTACCGACACGCTTTCAAAGGGACTGCCCAGACCCTGGCTTGCCCTGCTCGCGCTGGCCGCCGTCACCGTCGCCGTCCTCGCTGCCGCCTGCTCCAACGCCGCAGTGCCTCTCGTCACGCCGTCGCCGACCCCCGAGCTTGTCCTGCTAGACGACGACCTGACAGACTTTCTCCGGGTCATCGCCCCGTCGTGGGCCACTGATTTTTCTATACATACGGTCGCGTTCGAAGAGATAAAGCCCGGCGGACCGGCTCGCGACGGCATTCCCCCCATCGACAACCCCATCTTCGCACCCGTCGCCGAAGCGCCTGGTTACCTTGTCGACGCCGAGCCCGTAATTGTGCTGGAGCTAAACGGCGAGCAGCGCGCCTACCCACTCTCCATCCTCATCGCCCACGAGATAGTTAACGACGTCATCGGCGGCGAACCCGTCGCCGTAACGTATTGCCCTCTTTGCAACACGGGTCTTGTGTTCAAGCGCGCCGTGAACGGCGAAGTACTGCGCTTCGGCACCTCGGGCCTGCTGCGCAACTCCAACCTCATCATGTGGGACCGCACCACCGAGTCCTGGTGGCAGCAGGTCACCGGCGAGGCCATCGTCGGCACCATGACCGGCACCCGGCTCGACTTCATTCCAGCGCAGTTCATCGACTGGGCGGCTTTCCGGGACACCTTTCCCGATGGTGTCGTTCTCATTCGCGACCCCGACTCCGACCGCGCGTACGACCTGCCTCCCTACGGCGGCCGCGACGCCTCCGCCGAGACACGGGCGACCTTCACGGACGGCTCTCTGTCCCCCGTCGAGCGCGTCGTATCTCTCGTCGTCAACGGCAACGCCGTCGCCTACCCATTCGCCGTGTTGGAGGCGATGCCCATCGTGCACGACACCTTCCAGGGCAAGGCGCTGGTCATCTTCTACGTCGGCAGCACCCTGTCGCCGTTCGCCAAGCGGCCCATCTTCAGCTCCGACTCTCTCAGTTCAGTGCTTGGGTCCGGTGACCAGGGCGATGTAGATCCGACCACAATTGAAAAGCGCGCGGTCGGCTCAACGGCCGTGTTCGAGCCCTTCGCCGACGGCCTCAAGCTCAGCTTCGTTGACCGCGACGGCGTCATCACCGACCGCGAGACCGGTTCAACGTGGAACATCTTCGGCGAGGCCGTCACCGGCGAACTGGCGGGCTCGCGACTAACGCCCGTAGTGCACGGCAACCACTTCTGGTTCGCGCAAGAGGCATTCTTCCCAAACACAACACTCCGCACGCAGGAGGACTTGGAGAGCCCTCCGGCGGGCTCGTAAGGGCTTCTTCGGCTCATGGCCTGCTCTCCGCCGGGCTCGTGAGGGCTTCTTCGGCTCATGGCCTCAAGCTCTCCGCCGGGCTCGTCAGGGCTTCTTCGGCTCATGGCCTTAAGCTCTCCGCCGGGCTCGTCAGGGCTTCTTCGGCTCATGGCCTCATCGCTTTGGCAATCGGCCTTGACTGTCATTCAAGCCATCGGGGGTTCGTAGGGGGTAGGTACCCCCTGCGTGGGGTTTGGGGGCAAGCCCCCAAAAAGCCAAACCCGAACACCGGTACAGAAAAAGAAGCCACAAAATGAGACGCTGATTCAAGTGTGGTCGTGGCCCGTCTATAATCGCGGCCATGTCTTTAACCAATCTCTCTGCCGCCGCCGACTACATAGCCAATAGCTTCGGAGCGCTCGGCGCACCCGGCCTCGCCGCCGGTATCGTCCACGGCGACGAGCTAGTGTGGTCATCCGGGTTCGGCGTCACCGACCTCGCCACCCAGCGCAAACCCGACGACGGCACCGTCGCTCGCGTAGCCTCCATCACCAAGACCTTCACCGCGACGGCAATCATGCAGCTAAGGGACGACGGCCGCCTCGGCCTCGACGACGAGCTTTCGACACACATTCCCGAGTTCGCAGACGTCCGCGAAACCGGCGGCCGAGCGCAGGACGTCACCCTGCGCCGCCTGCTAACCCACTACTCCGGCCTGTCCGCCGAAACGTCGCTGCTCAGTTGGGGCGCTGAAGAGTTCCCCGGCCGCGACGCCGTCATCGCCGCGCTCCCCAGCACAGAGGTCGTCATCCCCGCCGACTCCCAGTGGAAATACTCCAACCTCGCGTTCGGCCTGCTCGGCGAAGTCGTCGAGCGGCTCTCCGGCGTCCCCTACGTCGAGTACATGCGTGCCAACGTTCTCGGTCCTCTCGGGTTCGAGGCCACGGCGTTCGAACGCTCCGACCTCCCCGCCGACCAGCTATACACCGGCTACGACGCTGTAGTCTCCTCTGATCCGTCGCGTGCCCGGCTAAAGCAAGCCGACTACAGGCACCTGAACGCCGTCACCTCGGCCGGGCAGTTGCACTCCTCCGTTGCGGACCTCGCGCGGTGGATATCGTTCCAGTTCCAGGAAGATGCCGGCGAACGCCAGGGCTCACAGGTGCTAAACGGACGCTCACTTTCTGAGATGCACCGGCCCCAGTACGCCGCTGCTGACTGGGCTTCGGGGCAATGCCTTGCGTGGGCCGTCGAGCGGGCAGGGGACCGCGTCTACCACGGCCACGGCGGAGGCATCCACGGCTTCGGGTCGCAGATTACGTACAACCTCCCTTCGCGCACCGGCGTGGTCTTGCTGGCGAATGCCTGGCCCGTCGCCGGTGTCTACTCGCTTGGGCGCGAGGTCATGGAAGTGCTGCTGACCGGATCGGCTTCGGCTGCGACGCCTGTGCCCGAAGCCGATCTTCCCGCAGTCGAGCCCGCCCCAGACGGGTTGGCCCCGTTGCTCGGCTACTACATCGCCGAGCCCGGCGTGCCCGCCAACGTCGAGTTCCGGGGCGGCGACCTGTGGATCACCTCGCCGCCTGGCGAAAGCTTCCCCATCCACACGCCCGCCCGCATGGTTGCTGTGGACGAGCCCGGCAGCTATCTGCTGCAAGGCGGCAGAGGGGCAGGGGAGCGGGCTGCTTTCGCCCCCAACGGCGACTCGTTTACCCTTGGTGGGTGGCTTTATCGGCGGGTGGCTGGGAACTAGATCGGATCTAGTTCCATCCTTGTGAGCGGGGCCACCAGCTTGGGCCTGCCGTGCTTACAAACGTCTTGCACGATCTCCCAGTCATATGTGGCCGGGCGGTAACCTTCCTTTCTAATTGTCACCTGAACGATGTGGGTACCTACGCTGAGTTGGTTAAACGTCTCGTAGTTCCAACTCAAAAACCCGAAAAATATTTCGTTAGCTGGATGATTGCCCTGTTCTCTTATCTGCCTTTCCATCAGGATGTCGTCACTGGCAGTCACCAAGATCTTGAATCCCGAAATAGACTCGTTGGTTTCTGCGTCGCATACCTCTACTGGCCAGATCTTTTCTTCATCCGTGCAAACGACCACGTCTAGCGCTTCTGACGGTTGGTCGTCCGGTGTCTGCGCTTCCGGAATCTGCTCGTCTGACACCTGCTCTTGCGACACCTGCGCTTCCGTTGCCTGCTCTCCTGAGCAAGCAGCCGAAAAACCCGCCATGAACGCCAGTGCCAAGAAAAGAACTGTGATTACCTGATTGTTCCGAAAGCGGTTCACGTGTGCTCCGTTCCTAACTCGGTTGCCTAGCTTGCCTTTTTCACCGTCTATGGTAACCGTGGGTGTGCGTTAGTCATAGGCTGTGTTTAGGATGAACGGCAACCAGACTTACCCCTCTCCCTCCCAGTCGCTTGGTTCGAGCTTATTGGGGGGCTTGCCCCCAAACCCCACGCAGGGGGTACCTACCCCCTACGAACCCCCGATGGGTTGCTCGGCGGGTGGCTCTATAGCCGGGTCCGACAGGTGGCCAACCTGCACTTTGTGCTCTATGACTGGGTGGTAGAATTCGGGTCCGGTCCGTCGATTGCATCCCTTTTTGTCATGACCCAACCCCCTGAAAATCATCCCCGCCTCATTGGCATAAGAACCAAGACAGCCCGAGCGCAAGAACACGGCCAGGCCCTTCACGGCCTTATCCGCGAGTTCATCAAATCGCATCCACCGCGCGTGTCTTATGAGTATCGGAAACAACCCGGTGAGCATGTTTGGAAGCTCACGTCCGAGCCGCCCACGATCCCCCTCGATATCAACGCTCTCATTGGGGACATGCTCTACAACTATCGATCTGCCCTTGACCACGCCATCTGGCAACTCGTCATCTCGAACGACCGTGTTCCCAGCCGCGTCAATCAGTTCCCGATATTTGATGATGAAAGGGTGTATAGGAATCGGCGACGGCAGTATCTCAGTGGACTTAGCGCAGGAGCGATCGTAGCGATCGACAGCCTTCAGCCATGCAATGGAGGGAGCGAAGGACTCTCGTTTCTGAATGAGCTCGGAAATATAGACAAACACCGACACCTGCCAGTCGTCTTCGTGAATCTGGCGCAGATAAATCTCGTGGACCCGCCTATCGAGGTTGGACCGGGCGAGACTATCAATATCAAAATGCACACCGGCACATTGGAGCGAGGTACAGAATTCCTGATCGTCTCCTGCCCAGAAATGGAGTTGGATTTCGAACCGACCTTTGGTATCGCTTTCGGCGAGGGCACTCCGGTCGAAAATACCAACGTCTTGGACGTGTTCCGTTCGATTGATGAAGCTGTTCAGAACTCTTTGGATGTCCTCACCTCGCACTTGACGCGGGGCTAAGTCCCTCGCGAGCGGGCATCGGGCGGCCAGACTCGCCGCTCTCCCGCCCCGTCGCTTGGTTCGAGCTTTTTGGGGGCAAACCCCCAAATCAGCGTGTTGCCAGGGGACACCCCTGGAACCCCGGGGCAGGAGGTACCTACCCCCTACGAACCCCCGATGGCTTGTGAGCCAATCACGGCCAATTGCGAAGCGATGAGGCCATCAGCCGAAGAGCCCTAGAGCGAGCCTGGCTCGCGGAGAGCAGGCCATCAGCCGAAGAGCCCTAGAGCGAGCCTGGCTCGCGGAGAGCAGGCCATGAGCCGAAGAGCCCAAGAGCGAGCCCTGTGAGCGGGGGAGACTACTCACCCCTGACATCCTTTGCTACTATTCCGGCACTCACTTTTCGGGGAGGCACCCCGGCCAACAGGAGACTTTGTTAAATGCAGTCGATCAAGGGCGCGGTCCTCTACGAGCACAACGAGCTAGTTGTGGTGGAAAACATGGAGCTGGGCGACCCCGGCCCCGGCGAAGTCCTGGTGGAAATGAAGGCCTCTGGGGTTTGCCATTCGGACTGGCACGTCGTGAAGGGCGAGTGGTGGGACATCCCCATCCCCGTCGTGCTCGGCCACGAGGGCGCTGGCATCGTCCAGTCCATCGGCGCTGGCGTCACCAACGTCGTCCCCGGCGATCATGTGATCCTCTCCTGGATGCCCTCCTGCGGCCTCTGCGAAGCCTGCCAGATCGGCCGACCGAACGTTTGCTACAAACAGCCCCGCAGCACCGCTACGGCGCGCGTCGGCCACAGCGGTAAAGACATCCCGTTCCTCTCTGGCCTGGGCACCATGAGCAGCCACGCCATCGTCAGCGAAATGTCCGCCGTGCCCATCGACAAGTCCATGCCTTTCCCCCAGGCATCGCTAGTCGGCTGCGGTGTGACTACAGGTGTTGGTGCAGCGATAAACACCGCACAGGTGCAGCCGGGTTCGACAGTGGCAGTGTTCGGCGCGGGCGGCGTCGGCCTCAGCGTCATACAGGGCGCGGTCATCGCGGGCGCAACCACCATCATCTCCGTAGACCTGCTGGACAACAAGTTGGAAATGGCCAAACAGTTCGGTGCCACTCACACCGTGAACGCCGGTGACGGCGACCCGGTCGAGGCCATCAAAGACCTCACCGGCGGGCTTGGTGTCCACTACGCATTCGAGGCCATCGGCCTGGTCGCCGAGCCCTTCGTACAGGCCATCCACGCCACGCGACCCAGGGGCACGACCGTCTGGGTCGGCCACGCGCCTCTAGAAACTGCCGTCACACTGGACGCACGCGACCTCATGTGGGAGAAAACCGTCATCGGCTCCATGTACGGCAGCGCCCGGCCGCACATCGACTTCCCCCGGCTCATCGCGCTCTACCAGTCAGGCAAACTAAAGCTGGACGAATTGATTACCCGCAGCTTCCCGGTCGAAGACGTCAACGAAGCCTTCAAGGTCCTCGGCGAAGGCAAGGTCGCCCGCAGCGTCCTGACATTCGATTGAACTTCGGAACCTGGATATTCCCCATCAGCCCAACCCCGGAAGACGACGGGGCAACCATCGACGGAGCTCTGCGTGAAGCAGAGCTAGCCGAAGAAGTCGGCTTCCACTCCGTGTGGCTGGCCGAGCACCACTTCGACGGCGCGGCTGCTTACGCCGACCCTGTGGTGTTCGCCGCCGCCATAGCCGCTCGTACGTCTCGCGTGAAAATCGGGTTCGCAGTAGTGGAAAGCGCCCTGCATCACCCCGCCCGGCTTGCCGCCCAGTGTGCCTTGTTGGACCATTTGAGCAAGGGCCGTCTCATCGTAGGAATCGGCCGTGGCTCCGTCGCGAACCACTACGAGTACCGGGGGTTCGGTGTGACCCTCGAAATGGGCTTCAGCGCCGTCAACGAAATGGAAGAACTGCTCGTGCGGGCGTGGACCGAAAAGAACGTCGTGCACAAGGGCGAATACTGGGACATCGAGTTCCCCATACTTCGCCCCCAGCCCTACACCAAACCCCACCCGCCCATCATCCGTGCGGGCATTAGCGACGGCTCCATCAAGGCGGCGGCTGCGGTCTGTCGGCCCATGCTCATGGGCGGCGTTGCTGCCGCTGGCATGCGTGAGCGCCTAGACCTCTACCGGGCCACTGCGCTGGAGGCCGGTCACTCAGACGCCGCCGTCCAGGCTGCGATAGACCAGATCTGGTTCACCGCCGACGCACTCGTCGCCGATACGCACGAAGAGGCCCGAGCGCTCGTCGACAAGCATTTGAAAATCGAGCAGGACGTAATCGCCCGGGCTCGTGTCGAATTCAATACCAAGGAGTGGGTCGAATCAGACGAAGGCCGAAAGTGGCTGAAGAAGCGAACCATCGAAGATGGCTTCATTCTCGGGACGCCCGCAGAAGTGTCCGACCGCATCGCCGAAATAAGAGACGCCGGTGTGAAAAACCTCATGATGAAGGTCAACATCGGCAACATGCCCCCCTCAGTCTACGAACACTCAATGCGCCTACTAGGCAAGGAAGTCCTGCCAAAGTTCGCCTGATTGCAAAAGCGATGAGCGCTCACGCGAAGAAGCCCTGACGAGCCGGGCGGGGAGAGCCTAGCCCGGCGGCCTCACGTAAAGCCCCAGCTTCGTCCCGCCAATGACGTGCAGGTGCGCGTGCTCCTGCGTCTGTAGAGCGTCGTTGCCGAAGTTCGACAGCAGCCGATAGCCGCCCGGACACAGCTTGCTCCCATACTCAACGGCCAGTTCGCCGATCTTCCCCAGCAGCGCCGGGTCGCCCCACATCTGTGCTTGTGTTCGATGCTTTTTAGGAGTGACCAGCAGCATCACCGGTACCCACGTCAGTTCGTTGTCGAACACCACAACGTCGTCGTCTTCGTAGCGAATATTGCCCGGCGACCTGCCAGAGATCACCTCGCACAAAATGCAGAACTTCTCAGTTTCTCTTTGACTATTTGGAGCCAGCAGAGGCCCCCTTGCCAGTCGTCTTCTTGGCCCGCCGGGAATTGCGCGTCTTGCCTCTGAAGTCCGGCGCCTTCACCGCCACCACGTAGCCGACGGCCTTGTCATTGGCACGAGAGCGTATCGGTCCCAGTTCGCCGTCGAAGTCGTCCAGCGTCGTTATCACCGTCGGCAACCTCAGGTTATGGCGGTGCACGACTATCTGGTAAAGCTTCTCCTC
>CAVOCN010000016.1:0-11678 GCA_963694205.1 Dehalococcoidia bacterium
TGGCGTCCGGAGAAATCGACCCCTACACGGCGGCGGCGCAGGCGCTGGCGTCTGACGACGTAGTAGCACGGCTGGCGGAAGCGCTAAAACAGGAGTCGGGAGACTGATAACTAAAGGGCCGAGACTGCCTCAAACCCCTGGTGTTGAGCCGGAAGCCCTTTGTAATGGGACGGGGTAATGGGCCAGAACCCCGGATAATGGTCCCCCTGGCCTTTGAAGGCAGCCCCCGAATTTGATAAAATTCTAGACTGCACTGGGGATTGGGGTAATGGTAGCCCGTGAGATTCTGGATCTCAAAGTAAAGGTTCAAATCCTTTATCCCCAGCCAGCAAGTTAACAGGCCCCTCTTGGCGCGTTCGTCTAGTGGACAAGGACACCGCCCTCTCAAGGCGGAGATCACGGGTTCGAATCCCGTACGCGCTACCAGTTCTGGCTACTGGTCCGTTAAGTACGCCCCACGGGAGGCGAGCCTCCATGTCAAAGCCATACATGCCCTCCAGCCTGCTGGCGAAAATCCGCGAGGTCGTCAACTCATAGCCGGTTTGGCATTTCTGCGGCAGTTGATATGGACCGCCCTCAGTGCGGTGGGACTCGACGTGCGACGCAAACGCCCCCCCGACGACCGTTGGCTCGTCGCCCTCGACATCGACACGGTCCTGGACATCGGCGCGCACGTCGGCAGCTTCTACGCGCACCTGCGGTCAGCCCTGCCAAAGGCCACCATCCACTCCTTCGAACCACTCGCAGACAGCTACGAAACTCTCGTCAAACGCGGCACTGGAGACGCGCGCTTTTGGCCCCACAACTACGCTCTCGGTGCCACTGCCGGCCAGGTGGAGATGCACCGTAGCGAATTCAGCCCAAGCTCCTCAGTCATGGAAATGGGCGAACTGCACAAAGCCGCGTACCCGTTCTCGGCCGCCAACGCGCCGGTGGCAATAGAAATGAAACGCCTCGACGACGTCGCCGATGCCCTGCGGCTTACAGGGCGCGTGCTGGTCAAAATCGACGTGCAGGGCGCGGAGTCGCAGGTGTTAGACGGGGGCGAGCGCACCATCTCCGGTGCTCAGGCGCTGATAATCGAAACCAGCTACCGGTCGCTGTATGAGGGCCAGCCCCTGTTCGCCGAACTGCACGACCGCCTGCGATCAATGGGCTTTTCGTTCCACGGCAACGTGCAACAAATGGTCGATCCGCGAGACGGGTCGATCCTGCAGGCCGACTCGCTCTTCTTGCGCGACGCCGACTGACTCTGCCTGCCAGGCTTTCGGCTACTGGCTGGTTCGGGTCTGCCGGGCGAGGCGGGCCAGGGCCCGGCGCCGCAAGACGAATCGCAGTGCGTAGGCACCGCCAATGGGGCCAGCCACCGACGAAAGCGCAGTCAACCACTCAATGGCGGGTACCTGGGCTAAGGCTTCCAAATGGCGTCTCCTAAAAGTGTCATAGGGCCGGTTTTAACGGGCGAAGCTTCGGGGCGAAGCGCAAGCCAGCGCAAACGAACTACTTACGATTGTCACACGGTTCCCCCACGTTTGTGATGGGACTTTTGATACATAACTGCTCGGGTTGTAGCCACACTTATCAGCTTAGAGTTACACGCATTTGGCGATAGCCAAGCGCCGTTTGCAGGGAATTCACAATGACTGAAACGGGAAAACTAGCAGGCAAGGTAGCGGTGGTCTCGGGCGGCGGCGGCGGCATCGGCAAAGCCATCTGCGTTGCACTCGCTGGCGAGGGTGCCCACGTCGTCGTCGGCGACCTGGACGAGGCGCTGGGCAAAGCCGCCGTGGCCGCAGTGGAAGCGGCCAGTGGGCAGGCCATATACGAGCCGCTCGACGTTACAGACGAGGCGTCTTGGCAGTCGTTGTACAACAGCGTTCGCACGCGTTTTTCCAGGCTCGACGTCGTGGTTAACAACGCGGGCATATTCCTGAACAAACTAATAGCCGACACCTCCGTAGCCGACTGGGACCGGATAATGGCAGTCAACGCCCGCGGCGTGTTCCTCGGAACTCGCTTGGGCGCTCCATTAATGTCCGAATCTGGCGGTGGATCGATAGTCAACATAGCTTCGGCATCGGGCCTGACCGGGAGTCCGTTGGAGGGTGCCTACACGGCGTCCAAGGGCGCAGTCCGGGCGTTCACCAAGAGCGCCGCGCTCCAGTACGCCGCCGCTGACATCCGGGTCAACTCCCTGCACCCCGCCACCGTGGACACGCCAATGCCCGAAGTCATCTGGGACGCCGCCCCCGGCATGCGCGAAAAAGTCGCGTCCTCCGTCCCCATGGCCCGCCTGGCCAGGCCGGAGGAAATCTCCAGCGTCGTCGTCTTTCTCGCCTCCGACGACTCCTCGTTCATGACCGGCAGCGAGGTAGTGGTCGACGGCGGCCTGACGGCCCAGTAGCGGCGACGCCTGTGCTTTCACGTAAGCGAAATACGTGGGGCCACTCTCGTCGATTTGCGTTTTATCGATTAACCTAGAACTGCATAAACTACTCATGGTGGCTAAATAATCGTCAAAAACTCGCCCTGAATCAGGTCAAACCGACGGCTGATGCGACTGCGAAGATGGAACGCGCAAAAACTCTGTGACTCTAGCAAAGTTGAAATTTCGTCCCAGGCTGGGCATCGCCACGGTACTTGTGGTGGGCATAACCGTGCTTATCGCCGTGCTCATGGCCATAACGACGTGGCTCGAAGTACGGCGTCAGCACGACATCTTTATCGGAGAGCTTGAGGTGCGCGCAGTCTTCATCGCCGACGCCGTCCAGAGCGCCATGGCTGCCCCACTGGCGGGCCAGGACTTCAGCGCGATGGCCAACATCACCGAAATAGTCGTCGACCTCCCCGACCTGCGGAAAATGGATGTCTACTCGCCCGACGGACAGGTCACCCCATCAAGCGTCTCCCGACCAACTGGACAGAATCGGAGCAGGAACATGACGACCGAACGAGCATCGAGGCGAGTACTGATAATCGACGACGACGAGTGGATCCAAAAAGTGGTCTCCGTCTCCTTAGAGGCCGTGGCTGGCTGGGACATCAGGGTCGCCGGTTCCGGCCCTGAAGGCATAGAAATGGCCGTTGAAAACGTCCCCGAGGCCATACTCCTCGACGTCATGATGCCCGGCATGGACGGGCCTGAGACCCTCGCCAAAATCCGCGAAGAAGACGCCATCGCCGACGTGCCCGTGGTGCTGCTTACCGCCAAGGCGCTGCCGGAAGACCGGCGCGACCTCTCCGAACTCCCCGTCGCCGGGATGATAGGCAAGCCCTTCGACCCCATGACCCTGGCCAACCAGGTAGAAGTCATCCTGGGCTGGGTCGCCTGAGAGCCATGCTCTTGCCAGGTTCCCCCTAGGGCCTCCTACCTAGCGCCCGGTCGCGTGTGACTCCCGCCGGGGGTCCGCTCCGGCCCACACGAAGCCCGTCTCGTGGTCCCGCGCCACCACCGTGGGGCAGCCCGCAGCGAACGCCAGGTCGCCCCAGTCCTGCACTTCGTGGCCCAGTCCCTTAAGTGCCTGCGAAACGCCCGTACCCACTCCCGTTTCCACTCTGGCCATGCCAGGGAAATAGGCGTGCGGCTCCATCGTGTCCGGGTGGCTGTAGCTCGACACCCGAGGCGCCTCCACGGCCTGTTGCACGTCCATACCGAACTCGAACCGGTTCAGTATCACCTGCACCATCGCCTGCACCTGCGCATCGGCCCCCGGCGTGCCGATAGTCATGGCGAACCGACCATTCTTGAACACCAGTGCCGGGTTGGGCGTTAAACGCGGCCGCTTCCACGGCTCAATGTGCGCCGGAATCTCCGGGTCAGTAAAGCTCTGAATACCCCGACCACTGGGGGGAATCCCCAGTCCGGGAACCACCGGCGTCCACATATACGTGTCCGAGGTCGTCACGGCGAACACGTTGCCCCACCTGTCCGTCACGGCTACGTGGCCCGTGTCTGCATCCCCTGGTTCCGTGCCCCGAGTAGCCGCTGGTGGACCTGCATTGGCCGATGCGACCGCGCCACCGGGATTGCCAGGGGGCGGCATCTCGGTCCACGCAGTGTCCGGACGAATCAACTCGCGCCGCGCCGCAGCGTACTCGTCCGACAGCAGCGCATCCCTGGGCACCTCGACGAACTCCGGGTCGCCGTAAATGTGGTGCCTGTCCGAAAACACCAGCTTCGTCGCCTCTAGCAACGTGTGCACATACTCAACCGAGTTATGGCCCATCGCAGGCAGGTCGTAGCCTTCTAGAAGCTTCAGAATCTGCGGTACCGCCGGGCCCTGGCACCAGAAGTCGCACACAAACACGTCCAGGTCTTTGTAGCCCGCCTTCAGTGGTCGTTCGACCGCGACGGAAAAATCGCGCATGTCGTCCATCGCCAAAATGCCGCCGTTCTCCTCTATGAACTTCGTCATCATCTCTGCGGGGCGTCCCGTGTAGAAGTGGTCCCGCGCCGCCCGTATCGCACCGGCCCTGCCCCTCGCTGTCGCGGAGCGCTCCACCTCTATTAAGTCCCTGTACAGACGTGCGAGATCGGGGTTGATGAGCCGCTCGCCTATCTCCAGCAAACGCCCCCCCGGCATGAGGATGTCGCCGTTACCAGGCCAATCCTTGAAGAACTCCTGCGACTCGGCCTTGCTCACCATGTACCGGTAGCTGAGCGTCGCAGGGAAGCCCTTCTCGGCGAACTCGGCAGCCGGGCTTAAGACATCTGCCAGCGTCATCGTGCCGAAGCGCTCCAGCGCCGTCATCCAGGCGTCCGGAGCGGCGGGCACCATCACCGGGCTCACCCCGGTGGGAATCGCGTCCCCCCAGCGCTTGCGATGCTCACCCAGCGAGTGGCCTTTCGGCCAGCGCCCCACGCCGCTAATCGTAGAAACCTCGTCGGTCTCGACCATATACAAAATGATCGGCGCCACCCCGCCGAAGCTGGTGAGATAGGGCATCACCGTGTTCATCGCCACGCCCGCCGCCACGCCCGCATCCACGGCGTTGCCGCCCAGTTCTAGGATCCGATTGCCGACCGCAGTAGAAAGGAAATGCGCCGTAGAAACGGCGTGCTCAGTGCCAATAAAAGGCGGTATGGAACTGGTAGTTGCTCGGAATGTCATGGGCTTATCTCTTCGTCTGATTGCTTCTGGCGTACGGCCGGATTCTATGGGGGTGTCCGTCTGGGTGTCCAGAGGGGCGCCCACGCGCGCGTCCCGTGTGTTCTGGGACAATGAAATCCGTTATCTTGATGCCCCACAAAGAACCCTGACGGCGACGGGAAGGAAGCACCATTCCAACCAACCACGACAGACCGACAGCGCTCGGCGGACCCATCGTCGAGCCGCCACCCATCGCCGACGTGCGTGCCGCCGCCGAGCGACTGCGGGGCATCGTCGTGCGCACTCCACTCGTCCCCCTGCACAGCTTCGAGGCATCGTCAGACATCTACCTCAAACCAGAAATGTTGCAGCCCATCGGCTCCTACAAACTGCGAGGCGTCTACAACTGGGCCGCCTCCCTAAACCCGGAGCAACGAAAGCGCGGCCTCAGCACCCACAGCGCCGGCAACACCGCCCAGGCCCTCGGCTACGTGGCCCGGCTCTTCGGCGTTCCTGCCCGCAGCCTGGTGCCGGACTTCGCCCCCGCCGTGAAGGTCCGGGCCGTCGAAAGCTACGGGGCGACCCCTGTCGTAATGCCGTTCGACGAACTGCTCAACTTCGTGTTCGCCGAGGGCTTCAAGCGCGAACCGTACAACTTCCTCAACCCCTGGGGCGAACCGAAAATGATCGCCGGCAGCGCCACCATCGGCCTGGAGATAATCGAGGACTGTCCCGACGTCGAAACCGTCTACATCCCCGTCGGCGGGGGAGGGTTAGTCGCCGGAGTGGGAAGCGTACTCAGAGCCCTCAAGCCATCCGTCCGCATCGTCGGTGTCCAGGCCGAGGCCTGCCCGGCCTTGCACGCCAGCTTCGCGGCCGGTCGCCCGGTCTGGGTAGATGCCGGGCCCACCATCTGTGAGGGCGTGGCGGTGCCGTTCGTGTCCGACGAAATGTACCCGCTGCTGAGAAGTGTCATAGACGACGTCGTGCTAGTCTCCGAAGACAAGGTCAAACAGGCAATACGCACCCTTGCCAACAACAACAGCCTCGTCGTCGAGGGCGCGGGCGCGCTCTCCGTCGCCGCCGCACTCGCCAACGAGCATCGGCGGGGCAAGACCGTCTGCATACTCAGCGGCGGCAAAATCGAAATGGAAGAGCTGGCAGCTATAGTGGCCGAGGCCAACCGGGGCAGGGGAAAGAGGCGCGAATGACTGAAGAGCAAAAAAGCCAAAAGGGCGTGCACGACATCGGCGGCGAGCCATCCGAACAGGCCATCGACCGCTCCGAGCACCGGCTGTCGGACTGGGAACTGAAGACAGACGTGCTCATGAAGCTCATGCAAGAAAAACGCCACATCGTCGTGGACGAGAACCGTCGCATGATCGAATCGCTACCCAAAGACATGTACGAAGGCCTCGTGTACTACGAGCGCTGGGCAGAGAGCATCGAACGCCTGCTTATCGAAAAAGGCATGCTCACCCGCGCCGAAATTGAGGCGAAAGTGACAGAACTGGACGCCCGCTACGAGCCGGAGCACCCTTGACCGAACCCCAGATAGCCCGTCGCTTCGCGCCGGGAGACGCCGTCGCTGTGCGCATGGACACCGTGCGCGACCCTGTCGGCGGCCACTACCGCACGCCGCACTACATTCGCGGCAAGCGGGGCGTCGTTTCGCAGGCACTGGGCTCGTACCCCAACCCCGAGCTAAAGGCATACGGCGGAGACGGGCTGCCTCGCCAGCCGCTGTACAGGGTCCTATTTGATCAGTCCGACCTGTGGGGCTCCCGATATACCGGTCCAGCAGGGGACCGACTCGAAATCGAAATCTACGACCACTGGCTGGAGCCAGCCTGACCCCGGCTCATAAGCAGTAGGAGCGAACTATGAGTGACGATCAAGACATAAGCGTCGAGCGCGATCAAGACGACCCCCACGCCGCCCAGAACACGCTGAGCCGCTACGCCATGCGCATCGAGGCACTGGCCGAACTGCTCGACGAAAAAGACATCGTGTCCGCGCGCGAAATCGAAGACTCCATGCACCGTATGGAACGCTCCACGCCGTCTAACGGCGCGGCCATCGTCGCCCGTGCCTGGACAGACCCGGCGTTCAAAACCCAACTGATGAACGACCCCCAGTCCGTGCTGGACGAAATGGAAATTCGCCTGGAGCACGACCCCGGGCTGACCATCCTGGAAAACACCCCCGACCTGCACCACGTCGTCGTGTGCACGCTGTGCTCTTGCTACCCCCGTCGGCTGCTCGGCCGCCCGCCGGACTGGTACAAGAGCCTGGCATATCGCAAGAGGGTGGTCGTCGAACCCCGCAACGTCATTAGCGAGTTCGGCTACGACGTGCCCGAAGCCGTCGAGGTTCGCGTAGTCGACTCCAGCGCCGACATGCGCTACATGGTGCTGCCCGTGCGGCCCGACGGCACCGAAGACATGACGCAAGAGCAGTTAGCCAATCTTGTCACCCGCGACAGCCTCATCGGCGTCAATATTCCCGACTCCCCGTAGTGGGGGGATACGCCGTAATTTGGGGGGGGGGACTCGCCCTAAGGCGCGGCCGTGCGGAAGCGCCACATGGCGACCGCGAGGAAGATGGCGGCGAACGCGACCAGCGCGCCCATCTCGGCCGTGACATCACCGGCGGTCGCGCCAAACAGCATCAGCTTGTTGAACGCCTGGTTGGCCCAGCCGTGCGGCGTAATCTTGGCCAGCGCCTGCATCCAGTCCGGCGTGATGAACAGCGGCCACCAAGAACCTCCTAGCGGCGCGAGGACAAGCGAGACGAGTACCGCCGCCGAGTCCGCGCTGCGCGTCGTCTTCACCAGCGACGCCAGCGTCACCGCGAACGCCGCCGAGGCCACCACCATGAGCACCGATATGCCAACCACGGTCACTGGCGAAACCCCAAGGTCGAGCCCGAAGGCGAAAATGCCCACGACCCACAACACGGCTAGTTGCATCATGCCCCTGTACAGACCGGTCAGGAACTTGCCCAGAATGATTGACTCGCGCCGCACCCCGTTCGACATCAGCCGTTCCAGCGTGTGCGACTCCCGCTCCCTGGCGATCTCTTGCGCGCCCATCGCCGCTGCGAAGAACACGAACATGACCAGGTAGCCCGGCAGCGTGAAGCTGGATGCGTTGAACGGCTCGACCTCGCCGATCAATACGGCCTCGTACGTCACCGGGCTTCGAACCTGAGGCACCGAGGCCCGGTCGAAATCACTGGCCCGTGGTTGGAGAGTGAAGACCGCTTCCCCCACGGCCCTGTTCAGCGTCACAGTATTGGCCAGCGAACCGGCGATGCCTCTCAGCGCTGCGGCGGTCTGGGGGTAGTCAACCGACGCCGCCACCTCTATCGTCGCGGTCTTCACGGGCGTGCCGGGCGTCGCGGGCTCTCCTGACAGTAGTGCTTCAGAGAAACCAGTCTTCAGGGCGATGAAGCCCTTTATCTCGTCCGCCTCTAGTTTGCGCACGGCTTCGGCGTACTCAATTTCGGCGAAGCGGCCGTGCTCATCTGCGAGCAGGCCGTCCATCACGTCTCGCGCAATATCACCAGCGTCCTCGCTGGCGACGAAGAAAGTAATGCGTTCGTCTTCAGACCCCACGTCCCCCAGCGCGAGAGTGAAGCCGAGAATGAACAGGAACGGGAAGGCGAGCGCGAAGCCGACCGCGAACCGGTTGGTGAAGAAAATCTTCGTGTCTTTGACGCTCATCAACAGCGCCTGGGTCATCACGCGCCTCATCGGCTCGTAGCCCTGAAGCCCCAGCGGGCGATCGCAAGCGCCACCAGCGCGACCCCCACCATTACAGTCGCTTCGAGCCACTGGCTTGGCAGCGATTCGCCGCCGGAGATGATCGAATCCAGCGCGTCGATGGCGTAACGATTGAGCGTAAAGCGGCTAAGTACGTCCAGCGCACCGTCCACCGGGAAGAAAGTCCCCCCGAACACCGTCATGAACATCGTTATGACCACGCCCGCCCACACCGCCTGGTCCCGGCTGGTGGCCAGCGATCCGATGGCCAGGCCGATGGCGGCGACGGCCCCGGCAATGAGCAGGCAGTATGCTATTACCTGGAAGTACTCGGAAGCCCCGGCCACTTGTAGCGCGGCGAAACCTAGAGACAGCAGCACCAGCGCCTGGAACATGGCGCGGAACAGCCCGGCGAGGAACTTGCCAATGAACATTTGGCCCAGCGTCAGCCGGGTAGTCAGCAGTCGTTCCAGCGTGCCCAGTCGCCTGTCCTCCACCATCGACTGCGACCCGAGCGTCACGGCGAAGGTGAGGAACATGACCAAAATGCCCGGCATGAGCCTATCAACGAAGTCGTCGCCCCCGTCGCCGCCCAATTGGCGTGATGTGACGGTCACGAGCGGCCGTTCTTGGCTGGCCGACAGCAGCCCGGCGAGCGTCGCGTCGATGCGCCCCTGCGCGACGGCGCCGTCCAGCGCCCCGGCGACGGCCACCCTTGCCGCCGCTTCCGACGCCACCGCGTCGGTGACGCCGCGGACAATGCTGACGGCAATCTGCCCTGCGTTCCCTCCGTTGCCCCGCTGTCTTGTCACGACCTTTGCAGGCTCCCCGGCAACGACCGCCTCAGAGAATCCGGCAGGGAAGACGACCGCCGTCAAAATCGCCGAGCGGTCCAGCTTCGCCGTCGCGTCGTCGTCGCTAAGAAGCTCCACCGTCAGGCCGTCGATGGCGTCGAGCCGCTGCAAAATCTCTCCCGTGACCGCGCCCCCGTCCAGGTCAACAATGTGCGTGGTGCCATTAAACGTGGGCTCGCCAGAGAACGTGCCGTACATCAGCGCGAACAGCGCTATGGGCAGCGCAATACCAAAAGCCAGCTCGCCCCGGTCCGCCAGGTACCGCCGAAGCTCAAAAATGGCGATAGATAGAGGCCGCGTCACGGCCCTGAGTCAGTCACGCCGTGAATCAATCCCTTAGTGAGCGGCCAGTCAGTTTCAGGAACACCTCTTCCAGCGTCACCTCCGCCGGGTCGCCGATGGACGCCTTCAGGTTGTGCGGGGTGTCGATGGCGATCAGCCTGCCGCCGTCCATCACCGCGATGCGGTCGCACAGCCGGTCGGCTTCTTCCATGTAATGGGTGGTGTACAGCACCGTCATGCCCTCGTCGCGCAGGCGCAGCACCGTTTCAAAAATGTGATTGCGCGACTGGGGGTCAATACCCACCGTGGGTTCGTCTAAAAACAGCAATTTGGGCCGGGCCATTAGTGCGATGGCGATATTGACGCGCCGCTTCATGCCCCCGGAAAACTTCTCTACTTTGTCTTTCGCTCTATCACTCAAGCCCACCAGCGCCAGGTTCTCGGCGGCGACGCTTTTGGCGTCGCTGCCGCTAAGCCCGGCCATGCGCCCGAAGAAAACCAGGTTGTCGTTGGCCGAAAGTTCCGGGTACAGCGCGAGTTCTTGTGGACAGACTCCAATCAGCCGGTGCACCCGGTCCGGCTCCCTCGTCACAGAGTGCCCACCAATGGCAACGTCACCGGCGTCGGGCGGCAGCACCGTGGAGAGCATGCGAATCGTCGTCGTCTTGCCCGCGCCATTGGGGCCGAGCAGCCCGAAAATCTCCTGGCCGATAATCTCGAAAGACACATCGTCCACAGCCAGCACGTCCCCGAAAGACTTCGCCAGCCCGGACGCCACGAGGTACGCCCCGTTTTCGTTAGGCTCGTTTGGCCCGTTTAGCCTGTCGCCCGGGTGCTGAACTGGGTGTTTCGCTGGATGCTCTTTGGGCATGCCCCTCGCCGTGTCTGCATAGCCGTCGGTTGGGTTAGAATGCGGCCACGAAATGGTACACCGGCGTAGCCCAGCCACAAGAGGCCAAACCATAAGAGGGAAGATGACCAAGTCAAGCGAACTACTCAAGCGAGACAAAGCAGCCATAGCGGGGGCCACCAAGGTCCGCTACAACCCCATGGTCATCGAGCGAGGCGAGGGGAATCGCCTCATAGACGTTGACGGCCGCAGCTACCTCGACTTCGCCGCAAGCTGGGCCCTCACCCATCTCGGTTACGACAACCCCGCCGTCATCGAAGCCGTCACCAAACAGTTGGAGAAGACCACCTTCGCGGGCATCGTGTCCACCGTCTCCGGCCCCCCGGTAGAGCTGGCCGAGCGCCTAATAGGGCTTATGGACGGCGACTTCGAAAAACGTGCCTGGTTCGGCCTGTCCGGGTCCGACGCCGCCGAGGCCGCCCAGCGCATGGTCCTCGCCTCCACCGGCAAGCGCCGCATCGTCTCGTTCATCGGCGGCATGCACGGCACCAACGACTCCGGCATTGGCCTGTCCGGACTCCCCGGTGGCTCCGGCTTCGCCTTCGGGCCGCACGTACTCAAGGCCCCGTTTCCCGACCCCTTCCGGCCGCCGTTCCCCGATGCAGGGGATGGGTTGACCGACACCTGCCTAGACTATTTAGAGAACTACCTGTTCAAGACCGTCTGCCCGCCCGAAGACACAGCCGCCGTCTTCGTAGAAACCGTGCAGAGCGACAGCGGCGACGTGGTACCGCCGCCCGACTTCCTACCCAAGTTGCGCGCCCTGTGCGACCGCA
>CAVOCN010000017.1:0-11198 GCA_963694205.1 Dehalococcoidia bacterium
CGTACAGGCCCGCGTCGTTGCCGGCCGTAAAGTTTCCGAAGGCATCGATTGTGCCTGCGGACGGGTCGGAGAGCCGCCAAAGGACCGTTAGGCCGGGCAGGGAGTTGCCCTGGCGGTCCTGCGATGAGACGGCGAAGTGGATGGTCCGGCCAGGCACTACGGTGGCCAGGGCGGGCTCTATGGTTACTGAGTTAAGACGCCCGGTAATGACTACGTCTACTAGCCGGGTCAGGGTTGTTTGTTCGTCACCCGCGCCCTGTACGGCGGTTACCTTTAGCGCCTTTGTGTAGATGCCCGGTCCGCCGGTTAACTGCAGGCTACCTGCCGGGTTAATTTCACCGACGAGTGAGTCGAGAGCCTCCCAAGCGTACGACGTGTCCGGGGCGGGCAGGCCTGCTTCGTCTATTCCCTGGACGATCATGACCAGTCGCGAACCGGATGGCGCTACCAGTGTGCCGGGTACGACTCTTATGGCCGCTAACGGCTGGACGGTTTCTTCACCCAGCACGACGACCGAGGCGAAGTCTTCTGCCGATAACACTTCGCCGGTGGCCCCAAGAGAGACGGCTTCGACGCGCACGGCCTCTGTGAACACCCCGATGTCTTTTGCGGCGGTGAACAGGCCGTCGCCGTCGACCGAACCGGCCGATGGGTCGACCACGCTCCAACGTATTT
Organism: Dehalococcoidia bacterium; assembly: GCA_963694205.1. Classification (GTDB taxonomy): domain Bacteria; phylum Chloroflexota; class Dehalococcoidia; order Lucifugimonadales; family UBA2962; genus CAUZIR01. Next base: position 676 of record CAVOCN010000017.1, read on the forward strand.
GCGCGGTGCGTACGATCTGCCCAAGCGCGTCGAGGGCCACGGCAGTCAGTTGCAGTTGATCACCAGAGTGAAGCCGGAACGTCTCCGGGAGGGCCTGTACGGCCAGGAAATCGTCCGATCCTGCAAGAGTGGTAACGGACACGTCGACGGTCTTGGAGAGGGTCTCGCCCTCCCAGATGGCCGTCACCGTCACGGACTGCTCGTAAACGCCCTCTTCCCCGAATACCGTCAGGTACCCGAGCTGGTTGATTCGGCCCAGCGCTGGAACATCTACCGACCACAGCAGGTTCACCTGGGGTATGACCTGCCCGTCCCCGTCGAAGGCCGCCGCCCTCATCCGGTAGACCTCGTTTTTGGACACGGTGGTTTGCCCGGGGAACACGCTAATTGAAGCCAATATGCTTTGGGCGGCTTCTCCCACCACCGTCACATCGACGGAAGACGCGACGGACTGGATGCCCTCGACCGAATTCCTCACGGCGGTGACCGTCACGGCGTCGCGGAATGTTCCCGGTGTCGGACCGGCGAGCAGTTGCCCGCTGCCGCTGATGCTGCCAGCCCGGGGGTCACTGATGCTCCAGATTAACGTTACGTCGTCGAATTCTCGGCCCAGGCCGTCGTAGGCGTTCGCCGAAAGTGATGCGCTTGACCCGGCGTCGAGGACTACCTGGGTCGGCTCCACATTGATTGAGGCGACGGTGCGGACTATCCCCGGCTCACTGGTGACCAGGACCGAGGCGCGTGCCAACACTCGAACCGTCTCATCGCGGGCCGGAGTCGGAACAGATGCGGCGGCCGGGACCGGCTCGGGGCCGACACAGGCTGTCGCGAGCACGGCCATTACGGCCGCCGCCAACCCCCAGCGCAGAGGCGAGAGCGACTGCCGGGCCGAATATACGGCTCGCAGGTAAAACGGGACGGCCGGTCTTGCCGGTCGCCGAAGACTACCGATGAATTGGCTCAGTTTCTCGCCTTTACAGCGGTCGGTGAGGTGAAAACTACCTCCAAAAGGATATCACTCGTTTGGGAGGTCTCGAACCTGACTGTCGTACCGGTCTCTGAGGACGGCTGAAGCGATGAGGATTCCAGCCGGAAACCTTCAGGTGCCCGCAGCTCAATTGACACCCCTCTTCGGGGTACACCTGGCTGTTTTTGGATGAGCAGTCTGTAGATCAACCGGCGGTCCTGAACCTCCACGGTAGACGGGGGCAGGTCATAGACAAGGGAGATGTCGCGGCTCGTAGCAGCTTCGATACTGACCAGTCCAGAAAAAACGGTCAGGCCATGGTTCGTCGATACGTCAGAAGTATCTTGCCCCGGCGTCCCGAACCCCGACTCGACTGACACGCTCTGCTCCGGTAAGGGCAGTTCGGTGTTGGCGAGCAGCCGGACGTTCCCCGGCATTAGAACTCTCAAATAGTTCCAGTAGCAGGCGTTTTTAAGGGTGGAGTAGTCGCTGCCCCGAAAGCGCCACTGAGGGTTGCAGGGCGGCGAACCGGGGGCGCTGTGGTTGCGGTATGTCACCCGCAGGCTGGCCCTGGGTCTGGCCGGGTCGCTCAGGTCGACGGAGTAGTTAAGGCCTCGCTGAATGTTGCGGTCAACCTTGCTCCAACCGACGTTGGAGTCGAATACGCCGATGTAGTCGTGATCGACTATTGTGACGTCGCCTCCCCAGCCCAGGGTGCCGATTACTTCGGCAGCGGCGTTGTCGTTGACCTGAATTAGCAAGTCTCGGCTTTCCAGTGCGCGTAGAGAGGCCGCCGCCAGCTCTAATAGCTGGGACAGGCTACGAGGCTGTCTTAGAGCGTCGAAGAGCCCTCGGACGACGAGGTCTGAGTAGGACGTGCCGTGGCGGTCGGTGCCCAGCTCCATAAGCGTTAAAAAGTTCCGAGAGGTGATGGGTTCGCCCCCGTCGGGCGAAGCCACGGAACCGAGGGCCTCGACAAGTTTCAGCATTCCCCACTGGTTGACTGCGATGACACCGTCTACCTCACGTCGTTGACCAAGGTTAAAGATGTCCTGCGCGGCTACGGCGCTGGTGGGGAAGTCGGGGTCCCACGAGACGTCCCGCATGAGCCACACCCAGCCGTTCATGTGCTCTTCCAGCCCTGGCGGCCCGACTGGGTACAGATCTATTCGATCGTAGTCGTCGACCCGCACGACGTCAAAGTATTCGACCTGGTTCAGTGCGCCGTCTGAAAGCGAGATGACCCACACCGCCGATACGAAGCCGCCGGTCGGCCTCAACTCGTCTGCCGACTGCCCCAGTACGAGATAGCTACGTTCTTCGCCTGGGCCAAAGAGGGAGTCGCCGATGCGAGACAGGCCGGAGACCAGCTCCAACCCTTTGTGAAAGGAGCGCGCGGCCGTGGCGAGTTCGGAAACCGGCCCACCAAGTAGGGCAGAGGACCCCTGCCGTTGAAGTTGTTCAATGGCGTTCGCCGCCGCGTCGGCCAGGGCGATGGCCTCGTCGAGTCGCAGGGAGTCTCGTGCAATGGAGTCAAGCGCCACCGCTAGCTCCGCTCCGCCCAACAGGCCCTGGCCGTCGCCGGACGCCAGGTCGAGTATTGGGCGCAGGACGTCTATGCCCATTCCCGCGGCTGCGGTCAGATCGCCTACCGAAGCCAGGAGCAGGTCCAGGTCGGCGAGGTCGCGTTGCAGTGAGCCCGCGTCACCGAGTTCTTCGAGCATACCGGCGACTTGCTGGATAACCACAGCGGCCTCGTCGGCGTCTGCCGCTATCGTCGTCAAAAGGCGGGCCAGTTCGTCGCTGCCTGGTAACTCGGAATTTGTTGTGCCGAGGATTGGGCCGACGATGGGCTTTGCGGCGCTGGCTATCTCCAGTGCGATGCCGAACAGGTCGCCAGTGGCCAGGCCCACGTCCGCAGCGGCGGCCATGCGGGCCTCGGTTGACTCCATGCTCGCTACCGCAGACCGCAGTCCGGGCAACCTGAGCGCGATGCCGCCGGACTCGGCTTCCGGCCAGCCCCGTTCAAGGCGACTGGCTGCTCGGGCGAACTCGGTGCGAGCCGTTTCTACGGCTGTGGTCGCCCCATTGGCGGCATCTCCAGTTGCTGCGTCTTGGGTAAAGGCGGCACCCACCGCGCCCGATGCTGTGGTCACGGCCTGCGTTCCGGCGATGAGAGCGAGTGCGGCCTCCACGTCGCGCTCGGCACGAGTGGCGGCGAACTCCCACGATGTCACTTCACGCTCTACAAGAGGTACCCACGAGAGTCCTTTGGACATCTGACCCACCCAACGAAACGCTCTTGATGCACCGGAGATGTCTGAATCCAGCTCCTCAAGGTCGTTTGTGAGGCTTTCGAGGGCACCTGTTTCGGCGGCGAAAAGGGAAGATAGCGAAACCGACGTAAGGCTGTCTACCCGGTCTCCGGCAGTGAAGGCCAGCGGGACCATGTAGGCAGCCGCAACCCAGACGGTAAGCCCGATTGCGATGATGGATACGGCGAGCGGTAACTGCCAGCGCAGATCGAGCGCCGGAAGTGAGGAGATTTTGTGCGGCCGGTCCCGGCTACTGGGGGCATTTGGGTTCAACTGGGTCGGGGCTCCGCGAAAATTATACGTGCCTGAGGTGAAGCTGGGGTGGAGCAAGTTCCGGCGTACGCGCACTCTGCCCAGGCTGCAGATGTCGCCTACGCCGCAGACACTGCTTGCATCGCAGACATTGCCGACGTCGCAGACACCTGCAAACCGCTTGACGGTGCGACGGAGGGGTCATATAGTCGAAATTATGCGTTCGGGTCGTGAACATAGCATTGCCACTGCTGCCTCCATACGGGAGTTGCAGGTACTGGAAGAGGTCAGCCACAGGCCGGACGTCAGCCAGCGCCAACTCGCTGACCGCCTGGGTGTTGCCCTGGGGGCCACCAACGTTCTTATTCGGCGTCTCGCGGACCAGGGTTATATTCGGACGTCTAAGGTTGGTTGGCGGCGCTGGTCGTACGCCATCACGGCCACGGGCGTGTCGCACAAAGAGGCCCTCACTCAGGGGATGGTCGAGCGATTTCTGCGCAGCTACAAAGCCTTTCGCACCGTCGTGACGGCCGAGTTAAAAGAGGCGGGACTGTCGAAACGACCGTGCGTAGCGGTAATTGGTCCAGACGATATGAGTGAACTGGTGTACCTGGCCCTGACCGACCTTGGCGTTGCCAAAGTCGGCTTTTACGCTGCACCCACGGACTCGGCTGGGGCACTCCCCTGCGCAGATCAAGGGTATGAAGGGTACGGATCACTTAATAGCCGCGATCTGGGTGAACGGGAGTTGCTGGGCAGGTCGGTGCGGCCCGCGAGCGAAATAGGCTCCGATGAAAACGAGGCGATAGTCGTGGCGGCTGCCGGGGATTCATCTGACCTCGTAGCCTGGCTGGTAAGCAGCGGAGTCAACCGCAAAATGGTGGTCGTCATTTCCAACGGAAGATTCGGAGACTTGACGGGTCACGACATGGCCCCCAACGTGACCAAGAATTAATCAGGAAGTTAAGTGAAACAGCAACTACTTAGTAAGTTCGAGAAACGAGAGGCAGCAGTGGCCGTTGTCGGCGTCGGATACGTTGGCCTACCGCTCGCGCTTGCCTTTGCCGAGTCTGGCCTCAAGGTGGTTGGTATCGACATGGACGCGGCCAAGGTTGAGGCTCTCAACAATGGGGTCAGCCACATTCCGGATGTCCCAGACGATGCCCTGGCCAAGATGGTGAACGCCGGTTCGCTGCGGGCCACGACCGACTTTGATGCGCTCGCGGACGTGGACGCCGTCATCATTTGCGTACCGACTCCCCTGGCCAAGACGCGGGACCCCGACCTGTCAGCGGTCATCTCGGCTTGCGACCAGGTAGCCAGTCGCCTTCATCCCGGCATGGTGGTGGTCTTGGAGAGCACCACCTATCCGGGTACGACGCAAGAGGTGATACTGCCCAGGCTGTCCGCGCCCTCCCGCAATGCCGATATGGAGATTGGCAAAGACTATTTCGTTGCTTTCTCCCCTGAACGAATTGACCCCGGCCGCACCGACTACACGGTTAAGACCACCCCTAAAGTAGTCGGTGGCATAACGCCCGAGTGTACTGAGGTAGCGAAGGCGCTGTACGAAACGGCGATTGACACGATCGTCCCGGTTTCGTCGCCCAAGGTCGCAGAGATGGTCAAGCTGCTGGAAAACACGTTTCGAGCGGTCAATATTGGCCTGGTAAATGAAGTGGCGATCATGTGTGACCACCTGGATGTGGACGTGTGGGAGGTTATAGACGCCGCGTCCAGTAAGCCGTTCGGATACGTGCCGTTCTACCCGGGTCCAGGACTTGGAGGGCACTGCATTCCGATTGACCCTCATTATCTTTCGTGGAAACTCAGAACCCTTAACTACGACGCCCGGTTCATTGACCTGGCGACACAGATAAACCAGGGAATGCCTCAGTATGTCGTCCAGAAGGTGTCTGACGCGCTGAACGGGGCGGGAAAGTCTCTGAACGGCTCGCGTGTTTTGTTGCTCGGTGCCGCTTACAAGGCCGACGTGTCGGACACGCGGGAGTCCCCCAGCCTGGAACTCATTTCCCATCTCCGAGCGCGCGGGGCAACTGTGCTGTACAACGACCCTTACGTGGCGGCGATAGAGGTTGACGGGGTCGGCATGGAGTCGGTTGAGATTACCGACGAGGAGTTGGCGGCGGCGGACTGCGTTGTCATTGCTACAAATCACTCGTCATACGACTGGGAGCGCATTGTGGGGGCCAGCCGCCTGGTAATGGACACCAGAAACGCGGCCGGGAACCTCACTTCGGGCCGTGACAAGGTGGTGAAGCTGTGACGTCTGCTAATTTCGCCAGCCCGAACGCCAACCCGAATGGTGGCGGCCGCCGCGTCCTGATTACGGGCGGCGCCGGTTTCGTCGGCTCTCACCTGTCTGAGGCGCTGCTTTCTCGCGGCTACAAAGTCACGGTCATCGACGATGTTTCGACTGGGAGCCTGGAGAATGTCGAGCACCTGCAAGACAACGGAGACTTTTCGGTCGTTATCGAATCGATCACCAATGAAGTTGTCATGGACCGTCTGATGAGCGAGACCGACGTGGTTTACCACCTCGCCGCGGCGGTGGGGGTGGATCTGATCGTCAATGACCCGGTGCGGGTAATTGAAACCAACGTACTCGGCACGCACGCGGTGCTTGACGCCGCCAGTCGCTACCGCAGCAAGGTGCTCATAGCGTCCACCTCAGAGATTTACGGAAAGAGTGAGTCCGCTCCCTTTGCCGAAGATGATGACCGTCTTTTGGGGCCGACGACGAAGGCCCGATGGTGTTATTCCACTTCTAAGGCGGTAGACGAGTTTTTGGCCCTTGCTTACCACAGGCAAAAAGGGCTGCCGGTTACCATTTTTCGGCTGTTCAACACCGTTGGACCCAGGCAGACGGGCATGTACGGCATGGTCGTCCCCAGGTTCGTCGAACAGGCAGTGAAAGGCGACGCGCTCACCGTTTACGGGGATGGGACGCAGTCGCGGTGTTTTTGCGACGTGCGAGACGTCGTGCGGGCCATTGTCGGCCTCGCCGAGTCGGACGCGGCCGTTGGGGATGTTTTCAACATCGGCTCCGAGCGGGAGATCTCCATTATGGAGTTGGCCCGCCTGGTTCGTCGCATAGTCGGGGGCGGCGATGACCCGATACTGGTGCCGTACGAACAGGCTTATCAGCCGGGGTTCGAGGACATGATGCGGCGAGTACCCGACACCCGCAGAATTCGGAAGGCCATTGGCTGGGAACCCGAGATCGCCCTGGAAACGACCATTGCTGACGTTGCGGCCCAGCTAACCAGCGGGCCTTAATTGCTGGTGCTCATTTGAGAGTCGTACACATAGTGGGCGCCCGACCCAATTTCATGAAGATTGCCCCGGTCATTGATGCCCTGATTGCGCTGGACGACGACGTGACCCAGACGCTGGTCCACACCGGGCAGCACTATGACGAAGAGATGTCGCAGGTGTTCTTCCGGGACCTCGGGCTGCAAACTCCAGACGTGAATCTTGGCGTGGGCTCCGGCACCCACGCTGCGCAGACGGCGGCGGTGATGAGCGCCTGCGAGCCCGTGTTCGAACAGGCGCGTCCCGATTGGGTTGTGGTCGTGGGCGACGTAAACTCGACGCTGGCCGCGACTCTCACGGCTTCCAAGATGGGTCTTAAGGTGGCTCACGTCGAGGCCGGGCTGCGGTCCTATGACCGCACGATGCCGGAAGAGCACAACCGGGTCGTCACCGATCATCTCGCGGACCTGCTCCTCACCCCTTCTCGGGATGCCGACGCCAACCTTGCCCGCGAAGGCATTGCCGCCGAGCGTATTCGTTTTGTAGGCAATGTGATGATCGACACTCTGATTTCGCTGCAGCCAGCTGCCGAGCGCCGCTGGCCAGACCTGTCCGGCCAATTTAATTCAGCGGGCCTATTAGGGCTGGGAGAATACGCGCTGGTGACGCTGCACAGGCCGTCCAACGTCGATAGGCCAGAAGCGCTGAAGGCGATCATGGACGACCTGGCGTTTTTAGCGGAGTCTATGCCGGTTATATTCCCGGTTCATCCACGCACCCGGGCGCGCCTCGATGCGATGGGCATTCCCGCTAACACTGGTAACACTGGCGAGAGTGGCTCCGTAACTATGGTCGAACCGCTCGGCTACCTGGACTTCCTGTCCCTGCAGGCCAACGCACGCCTGGTTGTGACCGACTCGGGTGGGCTGCAAGAAGAGACCACGTTCCTGGGCGTGCCGTGCATCACCGTGCGTGAGAACACCGAGAGGCCGATCACTATTGAGCAGGGGACCAATACCCTCGTTCCCTCGTCCGGGTTACGGGAAGCCCTGGTAAAAGCCCTGTCCCAGAGTGGCCGAGCGGCATCGGCGCGACCGTCAATTGAGTACTGGGACGGCAAGGCAGGCGAACGGGTTGCAGCGGCCCTCACGGGCGCGTTGGGAGGCTCCTAGGGTGTGCGGGTTCGTGGGCGCACTATTGGGGCCGGGAAACAGGGGCATCGACCGGAGAGCGCTTGAGCGCTCTGCGGACACTCTCATTCACAGGGGCCCCGATGACTCGGGTAGCTTCGTTTCCACGAGTGGTCGTTACGGCGTCGGCTTCAGACGATTAAGCATCATCGACCCCAAGGGCGGGCACCAGCCACTCGTTAGCCCTGATGGCGAAATTTGTGTGGCGGTGAATGGCGAAATATATAACCACGCCGAACTGAGGACGGAACTTCAAGGGCTGGGCCATCGGTACCGCACGGGCTCGGACTCCGAGGCGATTCTGCACGGCTACGAAGAGTGGGGCGACGCGGTGGTGGACCGACTGCACGGCATGTTCGCCCTGGCGGTCTTCGATGGCCGCCAAAACGGCGGGGGACGGCTGCTGCTGGCGCGAGACCGCCTGGGGGTTAAGCCGCTCTACCATCGCTCCACGCCGGACGGGCTGATCTTCGGGTCAGAGATTAAGGCGATACTCGCGTGGCCCGGCGTCTCGGCTGAGGTAGACGACGCGGCGCTGGGACACTACCTGACGCTGTCGGCGACCCCGGCCCCAAGTACGATGTTCGAGGGCATATCCAAGCTCCAGCCGGGGTACTGGCTCACCGTCGAATCGGATGGGCGAGTTGAAATCGGCGCTTACTGGACACCGACTTCCGGGGGCGTAGACCTTGGCGACGCGTCGGAGCAGGAAATAGCAACGCTCGTCCGAGACGGGCTGCGTGAGTCTATTGATCGGCGGATGATGAGCGACGTGCCGTTCGGCGTGTTCCTCAGCGGCGGGGTCGATTCCAGCCTCAACGTCGCGATGATGAGCGAGATGATGGATCGGCCGGTGGACACGTTCTCTGTTTCTCTACAGGGCGACCCCGAATCGGACGAGAGCGAGCACGCCCGGCGGGTGGCCAAGCACTTCGGCACCCGGCACCACGAAGTCGAGGTGACGCCAGACGAGTTTGTTGAGTTTCTACCCCAGATGGTTCGCCACCAGGACGAGCCACTGGCCGACCCGGTCTGCGTGCCGCTCTACTTCGTGAGCAAGCTGGCGAAAGACAGCGGCACCACTGTGGTGCAGGTAGGAGAAGGCGCAGACGAACTGTTCGCCGGATACACCGGCTACGGGGTGATGAGCGACTTTCATCGCCGAGCGTTTGGCCCGTTCACCAGGCTGCCAGCGCCGGTTAAGCGCCTCGCCGCGCTCGCAGCACCGGCGCTCATGCCCGGACGCAGGGCCGAGTACATCCGACGCGCGGCAGCGAATGAGGAGCTGTTTTGGGGCGGGGCGGTCGTTTTTTCCGGTAAAGACAAACGGCGGCTCGTTCGTAACGGCGCAGGCGACAGCAGTTACAGCGACGTGATCGCTGGCTACTACGCGGAGTACGACCGGGCCAGGCCGGGAATGTCTTTCCTCGACAGGGCGATCAATTTGGAGTTGCGGCACCGGCTGCCGGAGTTGCTGTTGATGCGCGTGGACAAGATGAGCATGGCCGCCTCGGTGGAGGCCAGGGTCCCGTTCCTCGACCATAAGCTGGTCGAATTGGCCCTGTCCATTCCTTCGTCGCTCAAGTACAAGAACGGCCGCACGAAGCACATCCTCAAAGAGGCGGCCGCACCGCTGCTGCCACCCGGCGTCATCGACCGGCCGAAAAAAGGCTTCTGCGGGGGCACTACCAACATGATCGGTCCGTCAGTTGCCGCCTATGCGGCTAACGTCATTAGGTCGTCGGAGTTTCTGGCAAGCCGTCTGCACATGCCCTACGTCAACGAACTGGTGGACCAGCACCTGTCGGGTAAGGCGAAAAGGGGCGCAGAGGTCTGGAGCCTGATGAACCTCGCCCTGTGGCACGACGTTTGGATAGAGGGCCAACACTGATGAAGGCCTCTGGCTTCGTTCGCCTGGCCAGCTACTACTTCGGCACGTTCGGACCGCTTGGCGCGGTGTTATTGGCGGACCGGGTGGCACGCCGAGCGCTGCCAACGGGTATCTATCGCCGGTTTTGGGGTCAAGACTCTTGGGACAACGATGACGTGCCCCAGAACGTTATTCCGCACGACCTTGACCCGGATGCGTTTCACGCCCGATTCCCGAATGCCGTGCGCCGGATCATGGCAGCAGCCGACGAGGCGATGGAACACAGGTTCGATTTTCTGGGTACCGGGCCCACCGACTGGGGCGACCCGATCCGCTGGCACGAGGACCCCAACAGCGGTCACCTGTGGCCGGTCGATTTCTACTCGATCATGACCCCCATTAATGCCGGTGGCACCGGAGCCGACGTGAAGATTCCCTGGGAGCTGAGCCGGTTTCACCACGGTGTCGTATTGGCCCAGGCCTATTACTTGTCAGGGGAAAATTGTTATGCAGACGCGCTCGTCGAGCAGTGGCGGTCGTGGCGGCAGGCCAACCCGTATCCCTACGGCATCAACTGGACATCGGCGATGGACGTGGCCATACGGGCCGTCAACGTGCTCTACGCTGCGGCGCTAGTCTCGTCGAGGCCCGGC
>CAVOCN010000018.1:0-11010 GCA_963694205.1 Dehalococcoidia bacterium
AGGATGAAGAACTCTTTCGGCCGGTCGGAAATAGAGCGCGAAATGAGCACCCCGGTGAACATGACAATGCCGGTTAGCATCATCATGGGCGCGGAAATGCCGTCTATGCCCAGGCTAAGTTCAATGCCCCTATCACCAAGCGCCCACGGCCCGGGAATGCTCAGCCAGCCCCAGGTTCGCTCGAACTGGAACCCGCCCGCCCCGTGGTCATAGGCGGCAAACACATAGAACGACAGCGCCATCGTCACCACCGCGAAGGCGGCCGCCAACCAGCGAATCTCCTCTTTGCGATGGCCTGGCACGGCCATCAGCACGACAGCGCCACCCAGGGGCAGCACGATCAGTAGAAACAGGACCCAGGTGTCGAAAGTTGCCATCTAGGTTAAGAAAATCCACCAGATAAGCGCGAGACCAACGACCCCGAACACCATCGCCGCCCCGTACGTGTACAGGTACCCGGTCTGAATCACTCTCGTGCGCATGGCAGACAGGCGAACGCTTATCGCCAGGCCGTCCACGCCTGTGTCGTTTATGACCACCCTGTCAAACAGCGCTACCGCCCTGGCTATGACCAGCACGACATGGTCGATGACCCACTGGTACGCTTCATCAATGTAGTACTTGTTCACCAGCACTTTGTAGATAACTGGGAAACGGGCCGCGAGAGCCGCGTGAGAAATAGTGTTGCGCGAGTAAGCCAGCCAGGCCCCGGCGAACGCTCCCAGCGTTATAGCGATAGACAGGCCCATGAGCCAGCCGGTCACCTCAAAGTGGTGGCCCGACGACATGAACCCGGCGAAGCCCTGGTAGTCGGTCGTGTAGTTGAAGGCGAGGAAGCCGACGCCGAGTGCCAGTACGGCCAGTATGGCCAGCGGCACCCACATGACGGGGGGCGACTCGTGCGCGCCCTCACGCTCCGGGTTCAGCGGCCCGAAAAAGACCAGTAGCACCACTCTCGCCATATATAGAGCGCTGAGGAAAACACCGAACAGGGCCACAACCAAAAACGCCGGGTTCAGATCGGCCCAAACGCCCAGTAATACTTCGTCTTTGGAAAAGAACCCGGCCAGCGGCGGGAGTCCGGCCAGCCCGGCGGCACCGATAATGAAAGTCACTGCAGTTATGGGCATCTTTGCCCTGAGCCCGCCCATCTTGCGAGCGTCGGTCTCGCCATCAGACCCGTGCATTACGGAGCCCGCGCCCAGGAACAGCAGCGCCTTGGAAACGCCGTGAGCAACCAGGTGAAACAGCGTGGCCGCCAGGGCTCCTGCGCCCAGCGACAGCATCATCAGTCCCAAGTGGCTAATCGTTGAGTACGCTAAAACTCGCTTAATGTCGGTCATCACCAGCGCAAGAGTCCCTGCGAACACGAACGTCACCAGGCCAGTTATGGCCACCGCCATCATCACGTCCGGCGCCAGCTCGAACAACGGCAGCATGCGTGCCACCAAAAACACACCGGCGGTCACCATAGTCGCCGCGTGGATGAGGGCGGAGACCGGCGTCGGGCCCTCCATGGCGTCCGGCAGCCATACGTGGAACGGGAATTGAGCCGACTTCCCCATCGCGCCCAAGAAGATCAGCGCTGTCGCAGTGTTCAGGGTCACGCTGCCGATGCCACCGGAGGCAGCCACGTGAAAAATGGTCGAAATGTCGAAGGAACCGGTGGCCCGGAACAGCAAGATTATGCCGATAAGCAACCCGACGTCGCCTATGCGCGTCGTTATGAACGCCTTCTTGGCGGCCTGTGCGGCCGAGCGCTTCTCCCACCAAAAGCCGATCAGCAAGTAGGAGCCCAGGCCCACCAGTTCCCAGGCCACGTACAAAAACAGCAGATTGTCCGCCAGCACCAGCGCCAGCATGGCCCCGGCGAACAGGGCGTGCGCTGCGAAATACCAGCCGAACCGGGGGTCGCCCTTCATGTAGCCAATGGAGTAGATCTGCACCAGCAACGCAATAAACGTCACCAGCCCGATCATCACCACCGACAACTTGTCGATCAGCACGCCCCACTGAATCTCGGTCTCGCCGACCGTCAGCCAGGCAATGGAGAACGTGCCCGGTCCGTTTTGCAGCAGGTCTACTAGTACGACCCAGAACAGCACGAAGCCAGCCAGCATCGCCCCAATCGAGATAACGGGCGCCACGAACGAGGGCACCCTGGAACCAGGAAACACATATCCAAGAACTCGGTTGAGAACAATAATCAGGAAGAAAGCGGATGCGCTGAGCGCCGGTATCACCCAGGCCGCATTTATTCCTATGGCGTTCGCTTCACCCATTGGCTAAAACTTCATCAAGTTGATTTCATCGGCGTTCACGGTAGAGCGGTTGCGGTACAACCGCAGGATGATCGCAATCGCCAACGCCAGTTCGGCTGCGGCGATGGTTATGACGAATATGATCAGAACCTGCCCCAGTGAACGTTGTGCCTCTGTGAAATCCACGAACGCCGCATAGCCGATCAGGTTTATATTCACCGCACTGAGCATCAGTTCTATGGACATGAGAATCAGCACCGCGCTGCGCCTCGCCAGCACCCCATAAAGGCCAATGGCGAACAGGGCAGCGCCCAGTACCTGGAAATGGGTTAGCTCAATCAATTGGGGCCCCCATCGTCATTCGCTCCATCATCTGGGTCACTGCGGCGAACCATCACCACCGCGCCGATCAGCGCAATCAGCAGCACCAGCGACGCTATTTCGAATGGCACCGCCCAGTCTTGGAACAGGCTCTCGCCCATCACGGTGAAGCTGACGCCCTCTCGCGGCCCGGTGTTCACGGGGGTCCGCACAATCGCCGCAATCATCAGCCCGAACAAGGCCAATGCTGCCGCAGCACCCAGGGGCCATCCCTTGTGGTCGGATAGCTGCCGGAAGTCGTCCAGGCGGGTCAGCATGAGGGCGAAAATTATGACAATGACGACGGCGCCGCCGTAGATGAGCACCTGCACCAGCGCGAGAAACTCGGCGAACGTCAGCAGAAACAGCGCCGCAATCCCCATCAGGGAAGTGAGCAGGCCAAAAGCCGCGTAGATGATGTTGCGTGTCATCACCACCGTAATGGCGCCACCAAGCACCAGCGCTGCGGCGAAGTAGAAAAAGACGAGGGAAGCCATTAAGAGCCGTCCCCGGGCGCCGCACCGGTGGCTCCGGCACGAGCCCTTTTCAAAGCCTCGAGAGAAACCACCTCAACAGGCACGGCCCCGGCCTTGGCGGCCTTTTCGTCAGCCTGTCGTCTGGCACGTATGTCAGGGTCGCCGATGTTCTTGGTTTTGGTCGGCGACCAGCCCGTCTTCGACTGCCATGTTTTACCCATCACCAGAAGCGTTTTCAGGTCGGCCCGGTTGGCGTTACGATCGAACTTACCCAGTTCGTGTTCGTGGCTCATCTCAATGGCATCGAAGTTGCAAACGTCCACGCAAATCCCGCACAGGATGCACCGGCCCAGGTTTATCTCGAATTTCTCGATTATTTTCTTGCGGGTAGACTCGCCAGACACGAAGCGGGCGTTGTCCGACATGTCCGCGGTCATGCACTGGGTAGGGCATTCGCGCACGCACACCATGCAACCGGTGCAGTACGGCTCAGCGTTGGAGTAGTCCCACAGCAGTGACGGGAAGCCCATGAACCGCTCGTCAATGGGCAGCCGTCTCTTTGGGTCGGGGTACTGGGCGGTAACCGGCCGCCGCATCATGGTGGCCAGGGTTACGGCCAGCCCTCTTAAACTGCCAATCATGCTATCGGCTCGCCACTGAGGGGTTTGGCCGCCTGTGAAGCGGGCTTGAGACCGGCATCCCTGGCCGACACCACACGCACCGTGTCCTGCCGGACGTCGGTGCCGGGGCGTCGGTAGATGATGTAGCCAATCGCGGCCAACGTCAGCGAAGACATGACCGTGAGCACCGACCAGTGCCACCCGTAGAAAAGAACAATGCCTGTCAGCACGATGTTTAAGAACGAAGCTGGCACCAGCACCTTCCAGCCAAACGCCATCAACTGGTCGATGCGAAGCCTGGGGTACGTGCCTCTTATCCAGAAGATAACCAGCACAATGCCGTAGGTCTTGGCCAGGAACCACACGAGTGAAAGCGCGTCGTGACCTGTGCCCTCAAACGGCATGGACGGCCATCGCCAGCCCCCCAAGAACAACAGCACAACCAGCGCCGCAATGGCGAACATGTTCACGTACTCGGCCAGCTGGATAATGGCCCAGTGCGCTCCGCTGTACTCGACAAACGGCCCGCCCACCACCTCGGACTCGGCGTGGTGAATGTCGAATGGCGTTCGGCCAAGCTCGGCCAGCCCCGCCATCAGGAAAATAAACAGACCGGCGGGCTGAATGATGATATTGGCAATGCTGGCCTGGTCGTTGACTATGCGAGTCAGGTCGAGCGACTGGCTCAGCATGGCCACGCCCAGCACCGCCATGATGAACGGAATCTCATAAGAAATAAGCTGGCCGGCCGCCCTCAGGCCACCGAGCATGGCGTACTTGTTGGCCGAACCCCACCCGGCCATGACCAGGCCCAGTACCGATAGCACCGACACTGCCACGATGTATAGCAACCCGAGATCGAGGTTGCGTAAAACGAGACCCTCGCCGACTGGCAGAGTTACCCAGATGGCCAGGGCGGGCAGGAAGATCACCAGCGGGGCCAACCAGTAGACGGGACGATCGGCCCACGAGGGCAGGATGTCCTCTTTCATAATTAGCTTAATGGTGTCGGCGATGGGCTGCAGCGTGCCATATGGTCCGACCCGCATGGGGCCCATACGTTGCTGAATTCGGGCGAGGAACTTTCGCTCCACGTAGGTGAGCACCATGACCGTGACCGACAGGAATGTAAAGAGCCCCAGGGCCCCGAGTACGTAATACAGAACCTCCAGCGCCGTCATCTATCGACCTCGCCGAGAATAATGTCGAGAGAGCCGAGCACCACCACGGCGTCGGCCACGTACGCGCCGCGCAGCATGTGCTGAATTGCCTGCAGGTTGGAAAACGACGGCGTTCGTACCTTGACCCGGTAGGGTTTTGGACCGCCGTCGCTGACCAAAAAGACCCCCAGGTCGCCGCGAGGCGTCTCGCTGCGAACGTACACTTCGCCCTTGGGCGGCCGGGCGATCCGGCGCATCTTGGCCTGTATTTCGCCCGTCTCCATCTGACCGGCGGCCTGCTCGATAATCGACAGTGACTGGCGCATCTCTTCAATGCGAATGTAGTACCTGTCCCAGCAGTCGCCGGTCGATCCGACTGGAATGCCGAAGTCGAAGCGGTTGTAAATACCGTAGGGCTCCGACACACGCACGTCCTCAATCTGCCCGGTCGAGCGCAGAATCGGCCCGGTTACCCCAAAGTCAATCGCGTCCTCGGCCGACAGGGGGCTGATGCCCCTGGTTCGTGCCAGGAACGCCTCGTTGCCTGTTAGCAGCCGGTCGCACTCTTCCACCGCTCTCTTTAGCTCATCAACAATGCCGGCCAGCCGCGCCGGGAAATCTGCGGGAAGCTCCTCTTTTACCCCGCCAATGCGGAAGTAGTTGTGCATCATGCGAGCGCCGGTTACCGACTCGAACAGCGACTGGATCTTTTCGCGCTCCCTGAAGCCATACAAAATGGGCGTCATCGCCCCAGCGTCCATGCCGAACACGCCGTAGAACAGCATGTGGCTGGCGACGCGATTGAGTTCGCACAGTATCGTGCGGATGTACCAAGCACGGTCGGGCACCTCTATGCCCATTAGCTTCTCTACCGCCATGCAGAAGCCCAGTTCGCTATTTAGGTTAGCAACGTAGTCCATGCGGTCGAACAGCGTTATCACCTGCGCGTAGCTTTCGCCCTCGCACAGCTTTTCCGAACCCCGGTGCAGGTAACCGATGTGCGGCTCGGCGTGCACGATACGCTCGCCTTCGAGCTGCAGCACAAGCCGGAAAACCCCGTGCGTGCTGGGGTGCTGCGGCCCCATGTTGATCATCATATCGACCGATGAATCGGCCGCCCGTGTGGTCTGCGTTATCTTCATTATTGCGCTGACCGATGGCACAACGGTGCCTGTTTGGACACGCTTACCATTCGTCGTAGTCGTGGAACGGGTAGGACTTCAGGCCGGGGTGACCCTCAAAGCCTTCGTAGAGAAGCAGGGGGGACAGGTCGGGGTGACCGGCGAAGTTCACACCGAACAGGTCGTGTCCTTCACGCTCGAACCAGTTGGCGGTTCGCCATACGCCGGTGACCGTCGGAACTACTGGCGCTTGGGCAGGCAGGTCGGCCTTAATGACGAGTTTGTGCCGTTTAGGGTAGGAAAACAGGTGGTAGTTGATCTCCAGGCGATCTACATAATCCACGACCGAAAGGCTGCGCAGATAGTCGAAGGCCAGCGAGGGTTCGTTCTTCATTCGGGCGCAGATGGCCGGTACCCGGTCGAGGGCAACGCGAACCGAAACCTCATCCACTTCGACACCCACTTCGACTTTCTCGTCGGTGAAAAGGCCGGACACGAGGCTCGACAGTTCGATCCCGGCGTCGTCCAGCGCTTCTGGTGCCGCTTCGACTTTGGGTTCCCGACGAGTTGGAGGAACGGCGCGAGCAGGCTTCCCGCCTGAGGGCGGATTTTCGGGGGTTTCGGGCATCTACGAAGCGTCTGTGACGGCGGGTCGTTCAGTTTTTGGCCGTCGCACGCCCTTGGCGTCAGCTGTGATCTTGTCTTGCAGTTCCATGATGCCGTACATCAGCGCCTCGGGCCGGGGCGGGCAGCCGGGTACGTAAACATCCACGGGTATCAGATGGTCGACACCCATAACGACCGAGTACGACCGAAAATAGGGGCCGCCGTTTGTGGCGCAGCTACCCATGGCAATAACCCACTTTGGGTCGGGCATCTGCTCGTATAGCCGCACGATGGGGTCGGCCATCTTCTTGACCACGGTACCGGCGACGATCATCACGTCTGCCTGGCGCGGCGAGGGCCAGGTCACTACCCCGAACCGGTCGAGGTCGTGGTGCGACATATAGGCCGACATCATCTCGATGGCGCAGCAGGCCAGCCCGAACGACAGGGTCCATAGTGAAGACTTGCGGGCCATCGCAAACAGTTCGCTCGACTTGGCAACCAACACATTTGGCAGCACCTCGTCGAAAACGCTGTCCGCAGGGGTGTTGCCGCCCGCAGGGGTCACGCCGTCGAACCCGCCACCAAGGTTGGAGTACTGAGGCCCGTCTATCGCCACTGCAAGACCCCTTTACGCCATCCGTAAACGACCCCGAAAAAGAGAATGCCAATGAAGATGAGCATCTCGTAGAAGACCGCGGGCGTGGACTTGAGAAACACCACCGCCCAGGGAAAAACAAAGACCGCCTCGACGTCGAAAATCAGGAAGAGGATCGCAAAAACGTAGTAGCGAATCTGGATCTGCGCCCATTGGAAAGGCTCCGGTTCGATCCCACACTCGTAGGGTTCGTCCTTAATTAAGGAGGGTCTTTTGGGTGCCAGAATACGCGAGGCAATGAAGATGCCTCCAACAGCAATAGTCCCCACAAGGGCAACTATGAGAACCGCGATCCAGTTTAGGGTGTACCCTTCTGGCAAATGGGGTTTCCTGACCTCGCTCAAACGAGCGTTTGCAGTCTAACACCGGGCGGAAGGGGGTGTCAAAATGAACAGGATGGCACCGTGGTTGGTATTGATTCTGGCCCTTTTTGCCTCTTGCGCAGACGGTTCTCTTGAACCCTTTCCGGCTCCGTCTGTTGCTCCCAGTCCAACGCCGCCTACAGCCCTGATACCGGAAACGACCGTCGCTGGGTACACCCATGCCAGGCCCGATGGTAATCGGCTCGTGGGCGGCGTCGGTGTACTCCCGGAAGCAGAGCCGGTCCAATTGGAGTTGCCGGGACGCCCGGTTTGGGTTGTCGGCGTGCCTTCGGGCCGGGGCTCTGCGTGGGCGGTTGTTATGGAAAACGGCCAGGTGTTGGGCTTTCGGGTAACGGCCGACGGTGCCGAACCCGCGAGCATTACCCCGGCCCGCCTGGACCCCGGTAAGCCCCCGCTGCTACTGGAGAACGACGGCGTGCTCAGGCTTATCACCGCCGTCGACCCAGATGCAGCCATGCTGACCCACCCGGTACTACTGCCCGCTAAAGGCGGTATCGGCTTCCTGGACACCGGGGGTGACATCCGCTTCAAGGGCGGCATCGCGGCTGGCCGAATAGCGCTCGATGCCGTACCCGACGCCCGCATCATCTCTCGTGACGGCTCCCGTCTGTTGGTTCTCACAGCCGCAACGACCAGATACCCGCACGGAGCAGTGGGAGACGATCTAGAGGCGTCCACAATCTCCATTATTGCCGCCCGCCCCAACCCGGTAATCGAGGGCATTATCGAATTGCCGGGAGAGGCCGTAATAGAAGGGTTGGCCCCCATATGGACCGACATTAACGACGACGGTGACCCGGAAATCCTCGTAACTCTTAGCGACAAGAACTCAGGTGCCAGGCTCGTCATCTACTCCGAACAGGGCGTGCTCGTAGCCCAAAGCGAGGCCATAGGTAGCGGCTTTCGATGGCGTCACCAGATCGCCGTCGGGCCGTTCGGGCCGGATGGCGAGACGGAGATAGTCTCGGTGCGCACGCCGCACATCGGAGGAATCGTCGAGTTCTTCAGGTGGGAGGGAGGCCAGCTGGAGTTGGTGGCCGAGCTACCAGGCTACTCGTCTCACATCAACGGCTCGCGCAACCTGGACATGGCCCTGGCCGGTGATTTCGATGGCGATGGTCGCGTCGAGCTACTCGTGCCCAATCGCACGTTCACCCGATTGGGTGCGGTGCGGCGCAATCAGACCGGCGCAGAAGAGGCATGGTCGCTGCCTCTCGACAGCCGCCTGACCACCAACCTCGCCGCCGTAGAGAACGCCGACGGTAGCATGACCCTCGCCCTAGGAGTCGAGGACGGGACGCTGCTTATCTGGGCGCCCTAGGTTGCCCGTGAAGGGCTCAGTTGCCGAAATAGCGAGCCAGTTCGTCCCGCTCGAAGATCGGTATGGGGACCAACTCTCCCCCGACCCGCATCTGCAGGCCCTCTCCCGGATCTGTCGCCGTGCCGATGACCCTCGCCGCAACGCCTTCGGCCTCTAATGCTGCCAGAAGCATGGCAGCGTCGTCGGAGGCCACGGCCGCGAGCAGCGCCCCGGATGCTATGAGGCCCATAGGGTCCAGATCGAGAGCGTCACAGATGGCCCGGCACTCGGGTAGCACTTCTATTGCGGCCCGGTTTATCGTCAGGCCAACTTCCCCTGCGGCGGCTATTTCGGCGAGGCCAGAGGCCAGCCCGCCTTCCGTTGGGTCGTGCATGCCGTGCACGCTCACGGCCCTCCGGGCCGTCTCAGCTGCTTCGCGCACACTTATGCCGGGGGTGAACAGCATCTGTTTGGCCGTCTCAATCGTCGCTTTTGGAACGCCACGGTCCAGTAGCTGCGCTTCGGCTTCTCGCGCCAACAGCGCCGTTCCCTCGATGGCGATTCCCCCGGTCAGGACGATGGCGTCACCCGGCTCAATACCCGACGTCAGCACCACGTCGGACTTGTCTACCTCGCCCAACAGAACGCCCACGGCGATAGGCCTGGGAAGGCCGAAGCTGACCTCGGTATGGCCGCCGACCAGCGTTATGTCGTGCTCAGCGGCGGCGGTCGTCAGTTGTTGGAAAATCTCCTGCACCTGTGTGTCCTCGGTGCCCTCCGGCAGCAGCAAGGTAGCCATCAGCCACTTCGGTGTGGCACCCATTACTGCCAGGTCGTTGCAGTTCACCTGCACGAGGTACCAGCCGATCAAGTCGCTGGCAAAGGTGATCGGGTCGGTCTTGGCCGCAAGGTAGCGGTCGCCGAAATCGATCAGCGCCGCATCCTCGCCGACCTTCGGTCCCAGTGCTACCCTGGGGTCATTCGCCGGGACGTCTTTTAGCAACCTGCCCAGCAGTTCGGGTGGTAGCTTTCCGGCTTTGAGCTTCATAAGGTGTGTCGTCCGCTATTCACGTATTTGGGCACTATCACGCCAGTGTTGGGTAATCGGGCTGGTTTGTCACGACCCCCGAGAGGCGTCCGAACATCACGTACGATTAACCGGACATGATTAAGGCCATCTTCTTCGATATGTACGGCACGCTGGCAGGCTTCAACCCTTCCCGGTTCGAAATCCAGTCAAAGGCAGCGGCCGACTTCGGCATCACGCTTACCGAGGAAGGCGTCCTGCGCGGGTACGCAGCCGCCGACGTCTTGATGGCCGAACAGAACCTCAGCGAGCCACTGCGCACACTCGACGACGCAGGCAAAGCCAAGTTCTTCGCCGAGTACGAGCGCAAGGTGCTGCTCGGCTCCGGCGTCGAAGTCGATAGCGAGACCGCTGGGGCCGTCTGGCGGCGAGTGCGGCAGGTCCCTTATGAGATGACGACCTACTCAGATGTCGAGCCGACGCTCGTAGCATTGCGGGGGAACGGGTTGGCGCTGGGCGTCATCTCCAACATGAACCGCACCGGTGAGGCACTGGGCAAAGACCTGGGCCTCACCGGCCTTGTCGACTTCGTGGTCACGTCGTTGGAAGTGGGTGCCGAGAAGCCTTACCCGCCTATCTTCAACGCGGCGCTCGCGAGGGCCAGCGTAGAGGCAGACGAGGCCGTGCACGTGGGCGACCAGCTAAGTTCTGACATAGAGGGCGCTAGGTCCGTCGGCATCCACCCCGTGCTCATCGACCGGGACGGCAACCATGAGGGTTACTGCGATGCACCCCGCATTACGGGGTTGGACCAGCTGTCAGACGTATTCGAAGCGCTCTAAACGAGCGCCGCGGCGCGTTCGGCGATCTGACGCCGGAACTCTGTCAGCCCCTCTATCACCCTCATCAGGCGGACTTCCCAGCCGTCGTCGTCGTCGTCGTCATCGTCTAGCAGCATCCGCACCTGGGTATTGCCGACTTCGGCGTCTGCCCCGAGGTGCCGTTGCAGCGGCGTCTTGGCGCCTCCGGTCTCCGATG
>CAVOCN010000019.1:0-11004 GCA_963694205.1 Dehalococcoidia bacterium
CGTCGATGTCCAACGGCACTTCGGCTTCGCTGGCTATGGCGAGGAGGTGCAGCACGGCGTTGGTGGAGCCGCCCATGGACAGCACGACGGTGATGGCGTTTTCGAAGGCCTCTTTTGTCAGGATGTCCCTGGGTTTCAGATCGAGTTCCAGGAGATTTTGCAGCGCATCGCCTGCGAGGCGCGCCGCGTCCAGGTTGCGGGAGTCTACGGCGGGTATTGAAGCCGTACCAGGCAAGCCCATGCCCAATGCCTCGATGGCAGATGCCATGGTGTTGGCGGTGAACATGCCGGAGCATGCGCCTTCGCCCGGGCAGGCGATGCGCTCCATTGCTGTTAGTTCGTCGAGGGTCAGCTTGCCCTGCGAGTGGGCACCGACGGCCTCGAACATGTCCTGGACGTTGATGTCTTTGCCCAAATAGTTGCCGGCAAGGATTGCCCCGCCGTACACGAAGATGGACGGCACGTTGAGACGCGCCATGGCCATGATGGCACCGGGCATGTTTTTGTCGCAGGCGGCGACGACGACGAGCCCGTCCATGCTCTCGCCGAAGACGACGGTTTCGATGGAGTCGGCGATGACTTCTCTAGAGACGAGGGACGCTTTCATGCCCTCAGTTCCCATGGAGATGCCGTCGCTGATGGTGATGGTGCCGAACATGAACGGCACGGAACCCGCCGCCCGCACACCCTCTTTGGCCGCCTTGGCGATGCGGTCGAGGTGGATGTTGCAGGGGGTGACGTCGCTGGCGAGGTTGGCGACCGCGACGAATGGCTTTTTGAAGTCGTCGTCTTTAAGGCCTGCGCCCCGGAGCATGGCCCTGGCGGCGGCCCTGTCGGGACCGTCTACCTGGACGGCACTGTGACGCCTGAGGTTGGTGTTGGTGCTTGTCATTGTTTGAAGAGCGTCTCCGTCAGGGTTTGGCCAATATCTGGCATCTGGGTTTGGCAGGCGGTAATTATAGCGTTGCCCGTTTGCGGGCCCGGCGGCCCTGCACGATGCCGTTGAGCAGGAAGATGATTCCGCCGAAGACCATAACGCTCAGGAGGGTGATGGAGCGGTCGAGCACCGCTACGGACGCTGCGTCGGACTTGGGCATGCTCAGGATCAGCAGGCCGGTCATGCCTGTTTCGACGGCCCCGATGCCGCCGGGCGTTGGCACGGTGCTTAGCAGGGCGTGGCCGAGAGCGACGATCATGACCATGGGCAGGCTGAGTGTCAGGCCGAGGGCTTCTATGACGAAGTACAGGCGGCCAGCCTCCAGACCCCAGCCGATTATGCTGAGCAAGGAGAGCAGGGGCAGTTGGCGCAGTTCGATGCTCCCAAGAGTCCCCTGGTGAACGCCCCGGTAGATGCGCTGTAACTTGCCCGGCAGCAGGGCGGCGAGCCTCATGCCGAACAGGCGCATTGCCGCGAGCAGGCCGACGAGGCCGGTGGCCATGCCCGCAGCCGCAATGAGCAGGTACTGGAGCGCGGCGTTGTCGGTGGTGGCGGTGGCTGCCAGGATGGATATGACGATGAGCACCGCCACTGTTGCCATGTCGAGAGCCCTCTCCGCCAGTAGCGTGCCAAGCCCCCACGAGAAGCCGCCTTTTGAGTCGTCGGAGAAGGCCCACGCCCGGTAGGCGTCTCCCAACCTGAGCCAGGCGATGGTGTTGACGAACCAGCCCATGATGATGAGCTGGGAGAACCGCAGGATCGATGGCAGCCGGATGGTTGTGCCTTCGGGGTCGGTCTTTTTGGCGGCGCTACGGGCAAGAATCTTCCAGCGGTAGCCTCGGAACAGGAAGCTCAGGTAGTACAGGAACAGGGCGGTGACGTACGGCCACGCCTTCATATCTCCGACGTTGGCCAGAGTTTCCGACCAGTCTAAGTCGATGCCGGAGGCGATGAAAAAGATGAACGCCCCGGCTACACCTAATGACAGGAGTGTTGGGAGGGAGAATATACGCCGACCGAGGGTCGAACGCAGGTCTTTGGGGGCGCCGGTGTCGTCGGAGTTTCGAAGCAGGCCAACGGACCGCGCGAGTCGTGGGAGTCGCATCAGCCTGCGCATTCTACAGCGGGCGCTTGTTCGGTATCCCGTCCCGCCTGGGGTAGCGATCCGGCGTCGCACTGATTTTGGGGGTGATTACCAGGCGCGCGCCGCTGCCTTCGCCCGCTATGGCGTCGTCTATTTCGACCACGCGGGGGTCTCCTCCACCCATTGTCTGGATGGCGGCTGCGGCTGCGGCTAGCTCGGGCTCGATTCCCCGGCCCTTGTAGGCGATAGCCTCGCCGCCGACCCGGCAGAACGGTAGCGTCAGTTCGGCCAGCGTGCCCATGCGGGCCAGGGCGCGGGAGACGACTATGTCGAAGGCCTCTCGCAACTCGGGGTCGCGGGCGGCGGTTTCGGACCGGGCACCGACGACCGTCACATTGGTGAGACCAAGTTCGGCGCACGCTGTTTGCAGGAAGGCTACTTTTTTGCCAGTTGCCTCTATCAGGGTCACCTGGCAGTCGGGGAACGCGATGGCCAGCGGCAGGCCGGGGAGACCGGCACCCGAGCCGACGTCGAGCAATTTCGATTGGGAGAGGCGGTTAGGCCCGGTCGCCGCAACCAGAGTAAGCGAGTCTAGGAAGTGCCGACGCCGGATTTCGTCTGGCCCGGCGGCGGCGATGAGATTGGCCTTGCGGTTGTGCACGACAAGTAGATCGAGGTAGCGCTGGAAGCGGTCTAACTGATCTTCACTCAATGACAGTCCGAGGCTTGTCACGCGTTCGGTAAGTTCAGCAGTGTTCATAGGGACGGTCCGTCGATAGATGAAGGTTGGCCACCCTGGGCTCGGTCGCCTGACCAGTTCCAGATAGCCGCCGCGACCCAGAACACGGTGGTGGGGAATATGGTCCCGGCGGAAAAGTGCAGCAAAAAGAGAGGCAAGCCGATGACGGCCAACCCGGCCAGCGACCAGCCGAAGCGGTCGCGGATTATGTCGGACCACACCAGCCCGAGGCCGTAGTAGATGAGCGCGACCTGTGCGAGCGGCGCCCCGATGACGTTCAACAAGTAAAAGGTCGTCTGGATGGTCGTTAGAGGTAAAACGGCGAAGTTGCTGTTGTCGCTCCAATACACCCCTATGTCCCCAACGAGGCCCAGGCTGAGGCCCAAGAACGCCACCCAGAAGGCCAGGCGTCCCCAGAAGACGGGTTTTGCCCCGAGCCGTCGCCGAAAGTACAGCATGCCCGCCAGCGCTCCGATGTACGCGAACAAGTGCATGCGGCCGACTATGAGGTGCCAGTCGGCCTCCGATTGCCACGCCGCCATAAGGAACGGCGTGACGAGAAGGCCGAACCCGCCAGCCACGATGGCGACGAGGCGGAGCCGGGACGAGGTGCGTAAGTTGAGGCCTAAATTCACCCACCCAGCCTAATCCCCGCCCGAGCATGGCGCAAAGGCCCTACGCGCTGTAACTTCGAGATGCGAAGATGGGCTCCGACTCTCGCGACCCCAGTAAGGCAAACCCGCACCATGACAGACAGCCTGACCGCAGCAATACGAACCGAGAACGCCGCCGCCTGGGAGCGGGTGGTCACGCACCCTCTCGTTTTGGAACTGGGCGACGGTACGCTGCCCATCGACAAGTTCCGCACTTACTTTGTGCAGGACTACATTTTCGTAAAGGACCTGGTGGCGATGATGGGGCTGGCGATCGCCAAGTCGCCGGATCTTGCCAGTGCAAGTGCCCCTATCAACCGTTTCCTTGAAGGGGTGCTGAACCCGGAAAACGACCTGTTCGTGCGAGCCCTGAAGCAACTCGACGCCACAGAGGAGGAATTGACGGGCGCCGTGGCGTCGCCCGCGACTCAGGGCTTCGTGGACTTTCTGGCGAGGGTTGGTCATGAAGGCACGTTCGACGAGATAGTCACGGTGCTGTACGTCACCGAGGGGACGTATCTAGACTGGGCGACGCGACTCATAGAGGCCGGGCGCGTGCCGGAGAACCCGTTCTACAGGGAATGGATAGACCTACATGGCCCGGAGGCTCTCGGTGACATAGTCTCCTGGTTGGGCAAGCATTTAGACGACATTCCACGAGGCCGCAGGTCGGACAGGACGGGCTGGCTAGCCCGCACGGCGCTTAGTTATGAGCTGATGTTCTGGGAGCAGGCGTACTTCGGGGTGGGCCTGGAGTGGCCGAGGTGACCCGACCCCAAACACCCAAAACACTAAGACTGATGACGGTGGCCGGTTCCGACTCTGGCGGCGGCGCGGGCATTCAGGCCGACCTAAAGACGTTCGCGGCCCTGGGCGCTTACGGCACTTCGGTCATCACGGTGATTACGGCGCAAAACACGCTTGGGGTGACCGACGTGCACGAGGTGCCGGTAGCTACGATTGGAGCCCAGATAGACGCTGTGCTCGAAGACATAGGGGCTGACGCAGTGAAGACCGGCATGCTGGCCAGCGCTGAGATTGTTGAGGCCGTTGCTGCGGGCCTGAAACGGCATGATGTCGGCGTACTGGTAGTCGACCCGGTGATGGTGGCGACGACAGGCGCCCGGTTGCTGCGAGAGGACGCACAGGACGCCCTGACAGCGCATCTATTGCCGATGGCGACACTGGTGACACCGAACGTGCAGGAGGCCTCGGCCCTGGTCGGTCGGCCCATCGAAACTATGGAGCAAATAAAAGACGCTGCCCGGGCGATTGCCGAGATGGGCGCGAAGGCGGTCGTCATTACGGGAGGCCTGGGCTCTGGTCCAGCTACTGACTTGCTTTATGTAGACGGCGAGTTCAAGGCGTACACGAACGCTCGCGTCGCCACGACCTCTACGCACGGTACTGGATGTACGTTCGCCTCGGCGGCGGCGGTGGGGCTGGCGAAAGGCATGGACGTAAGAGACGCCGTAGCAGGGGCCAAGCGCTATGTGCACGCGGCCATTAGAGGTGCGTACCCGGTCGGCTCCGGCAACGGCCCGGTGGATCACTTCTATGACCGGACGGTATAATTGCCGACGGCTTCGGACATGCGGTGAGTAGCACCGCGCGCCCGACAGCATTTTAGGGAGGTCCGAATGGACTCACAGGAAAACCAGAGCAGCGGAAGCTCTCGCAGATCGTTTCTTAAAAAGATGCCGCTGGGGCTGGTCGGCGTGTTTGCGCTGACCTCCATAGGTGGCAGTCTATTGCGGCGTGGCCGCAAAAAACGTACGCAGGTCGTTTTCGCGAAGGACTCGATCTTCCGGCCGCGCGATAGCGGCCCCCAGGGGACCTAGGCGATGCAAGCTAAGGCACAAACCCCGGTACTGATTGATGTTGTCCTGCCGGTCGAGTGGATCCAGACACGGGTACAGCGGCTTGCGGTGGACGCCGGACTGATCGTCAGTTTCGCGTTCCTCATGACGCTAGTGGCCCAGATAGCTATCCGCATACCCACTACCACTGTTCCCATTACCGGCCAGACTTTTGGGGTTTTGCTCACCGGCGGCGTGCTCGGCTCCAGGCGGGGACCGCTTTCGATGGTGGTCTACATTCTGCTCGCCATGGTCATGCCCGCGTTTTCCCCGTCGTCTTCGCTAATGGGGGACAAGAACGTCCACTTCATACTGCCCTGGTCGGGCACGGAGTCGTTCGTTTGGGACCTGGCCAGCGGTGGCTATATCGTCGGCTTCATACTCGCTGCGTACCTAATCGGCCTGCTGGCCGAGCGCGGTTGGGACAGAGGGCCGAAAGTTCTCGTTTCGATGCTGGTGGGAAATATCGCAATTTATCTGGTCGGCCTGATCTGGCTGGCCCTGTTCATTGCCTCGGCCACCATACCGGGCACCGAACTGAGCTACTACGATGCGATTGCGGGCAGCAACGTTGCCGACAAGACGCTGAGGGGCGGGCTCTACCCGTTCATAGGCGGCGACGCGGTGAAGCTGTTCGGCGCTGCTATGCTGCTGCCCGGTACGTGGGCACTGGTGCGGTGGATTAAAGGCGAGAAGGGCAAGGACCCGGACAGCACAGGCTGATCGGGCTAAAGAGCAAAAGCAAAAGACCCCCGGCACTTGCCGGGGGTCTTTTTAGTTAACTAGCTATCTCGATACTAGCTTCAGATTCTTATCCATGTCGTTCCAGGGGATCATGGAGTCTACCCAGCCGCCGAGGCGGTTGAGGTAGATGTTGGAGGCGTCGAGGATCTCTTTTAGCTCGTCGGTGGAACCAGCGGACTCGGCCGCGCCTGCGGCCTGGGTTATGAGGGCCGTTGCAGAGGGGAAGCCCCACTTGCCAACCCGATCTTCCGTCCGTCGCAGGTAAGCGGCCGCCACCTTGCCAGCCTGCGCCACAGGTAGCTCGTCGGCTAGCTGGCGGGCGACGTGCAGGTTCTCGGTGCCCCAGAACAGGTCGAAGTTGGAGTAGACGACGCAGGGCAGGTTGCCCATGGGCGGGCGCTTGTGGGTGCGCAGGGCGGTCACGTCGGCGGGCTCGTTTTCCCAGATGGCTGCCGTAGCCGAGCGCAGGGCATCGGCGGTTGCGTTGCCCGTGCTCGCAGCAGGCGCAGAGCCTCCGGCGGCGCTGGCGTCTGCCATGCGCACGATGGCCTTCATGGACCCAGCTTCGAGGATGCGCTTGCCAGCGGTCACGGCCTTGGCCAAGTCTTCGGGGACGACCTTAGCAAAGAGGTTGATGTACGCGAACGGCATGATTTCGCCGTAGAACACGCACAAGGTCTGGCTGCGAGGGTAGTAGCCGATGTCGCCCGGGCCGACCGACGGCACCTGGTTCTCGCCCGGGGGGGCGTAGAACGGGAGCATGGCGATGGTCTCGTCACCGGCGAACTTGGCGTTCACGCCGAAAGTGGTGGTGGGCATTGCGCGCTCAAAAGCGGCGCAGGTCTCCGGCGCGTCGTCGCTGAGCAGCTCGGCCCGGACGGTCTCGCCGCCCATTTCCATTTCGAATATCTTTCCCATTGGGTGTGAGTTTCCTTTACTAATAAACCTTGTTTGTGCCCACGAGAGGTATTCCGCTCATGGCCGAGGCGTCTACCGACAGTGCCCGCAGGTCCTCGGGTTCGAGGTCGTGGATGTCTCGCTTGCCGCAGGCGCGGGCCAATAGCTGGATCTCTAGCGTCAGCGCGTTGAGGTAGTTGAACACCTGGTCCGCAGCCTCTTCCGGGTCGAGCCGGGCTTCCAGCTTTGGGTCCTGTGTAGTTATTCCCACCGGGCACATGCCTGTGTGGCAGTGGTGGCAGGCCCCGGCCCGTGTACCCAGAGCGGCATAGTCTTCGTTATAGATTGCTTTGTTGCAGTTGAGGGCGATGAGCGCAGCCGTGCCGATGCACACGGCCTTGGCACCCAGCGCCAGCGCCTTGGCCATGTCGGCGCCGTTGGTGAGGCCGCCGGAGACGACGAGGTCGACTTCGTCTTCCAGGCCCAGTTCCTGCAGTGCCCGAACGGCTTCAGCAGTAGCGGGCATGGTCGGAATGCCGGTGTGGTCTAGCTGCAACTCTGGCGATGCGCCGGTGCCACCCTCCATGCCGTCGATGACGATGACGTCGGCACCCACTTTGGCCGCTAGCTTCACGTCGGCGGTGACCCGCCCGGCTCCGAGCTTGAGGAACAACGGCACCTTGCCGTCGGTGACTTCGCGAAGCTCTTCCATTTTGATCATCAGGTCGTCCGCGCCCATCCAGTCAGGATGGCGAACCGGGCTGCGCTGGTCCACGCCGGGGGGGAGGTCGCGCTGGCCAGCGATGGTGTCGGAGACCTTCATGCCCAGGAGCAGGCCGCCGGTGCCGGGCTTGGCGCCCTGGCCGAGGACTATTTCCAGTGCATCGGCGGACCGCAGGTCGTCGGGCCTGAAGCCGTAACGGCTTGGCAGGACTTGATACATGAGCAGGCTGGAAGCCGCTCGCTCGGCCGCCAGCATGCCCCCGTCACCGGTGACGGTCATGGTGCCCATGCGTGTGGCGGCTGTACCCAGCGCTACTTTGGCAGTAGCCGAGAGCGCGCCGTAGCTCATGCCCGCGATGTAGACGGGGGTTTCCAGTTTGATGGGCTCTGAGGCGTTACGGGCACCGAGTACGGTTTCGGTGCTGCATTTTTCCCGGTAGCCCTCTAGTGGAACTCTGCTCATGCCTGAGGTTATGAACGTCAGGTCGTCGAAAGAGGGCAGCTTGCGCAGGGTGCCGAAGCCCCGGATGCGGTAGCGTCCCAGTTCCGCCTTTGCCTGGATGTCTTCTACGACTTCCGGGCCAAAAAAGTAGCTCTCTCGCTCTAGTGGACGGATGTTTTCTGAGCCCCCGTTGGCTGGGCTGGCATTACTCGATTCGCCGTTGGTCAAAGTGCGGTTCTCCAGATCTTGAAGTCTGCTTTGTCGAAGTTGTACAGGCGCTTGTCCGAGACGATCTTCTTAAACTCGGAGGCGTCCGGCACACCGGCTACCTGGTAGCGGGTGAGCAGGTCGGACAGTTCGGTGGCGTCTTCGGGACTCATGGCCTCGATGATCGCGCCGTTGCCCAGGTCTGCGGCTGTGCCACGGACGAACATGCGCGTTTCGTAGATGGAGTCTCCGTAGGCCTCGCCGGTGTCTCCGCAGACAACGAAGAGGCCTTTTTGGCTGACGAACCCCGACATGTAGTCGACGGTGCCGCCGATGATGATGATGCCGCCTTTTTGCGAGATGCCGGTGCGGGGGCCTGTGTCGCCGTGCACTACGAGAGTCCCGCCGCGAATGGCCGCGCCTGCGGCGGCGCTGGCGTTGCCGTGCACGATGATGCTGCCGGACTGCATGTCGGAGGCGACCGACCAGCCAGCGTTGCCATTGACCTCTATGTCGGCCAGTTGCAGCATGCCGCCGCAGTAGTAGCCGACGTTGCCGTCGAGGACGACTTTGCCAGGCTGGTTCAGGCCGACCGCCAGGTTGTGACGGGACTCGGTGTTGGTGACCACCACCTCGCCGTCGGCCGTGAGGCCGTCTTTAATGGCTCTGTTTACTTCTCTGAGGGTGAGACCCTTCGCGTTTATCGATGCCAAGTTCGTACCGTCCTAGCCGTGGGCTCGTGGACTTTCGTGGTCGCGGTCATTACCGGGGCGAGTGCGACTTCTTCGGAGGCCATTGCCACGAAGCCTTCGTCCTCGGCAATTATTAGAGGCTTGGTGGAGAAACGGTCTTTGGCGAAGCCGATGCCTTTGCGCGTGGCCACTAGGTAGGTGAATGTCCCGTCGAGGACTTCTATGGAGTCGGTGAGCGCCTCTTCTAGCGACGCTCCAGCCCTGAGACGGTCGGCGATGAAGACTGCGATTACCTCGGAGTCGTTGGTGGTGAGGAACTCGTAGCCCCGGCGCTGGAAGGAGCGCCGCATCTTGTTGTCGTTGGTTAGCTGGCCGTTGTGTACGACCGCGATGTCGGGGAAGGGCCGCGCCCAGAAGGGGTGCGAGTAGCAGATGTCGACCCGGCTCTCGGTGGCGAGGCGCGTGTGCGCGATGCCGTGTGTGCCGGAGAAGGCACCGACGTCGTAGACCGCAAGCTCGCTGGCCGGGCCGACGTCTTTGACGATTTCCATGGCGTTGCCGATGCTGAATAGCTCGACCCCGGCCGACTCGACGGCGTGGGTGATGCTGGTCATGTGCTCGAGGTCGCCAGTATCTGCGATGCCCTCCAGCTCTATGCGGGCGATGTTGCCGGAGTACTGGGCGCTGGCTACGGTGGCCACCTCGCCGACCCGCTCGCGTATCTCGGCGAGCCGGGCTTCGGTGTCGCCGCTGGCGCTGTCCAAGTGCACACGAAGCGCCAGGTGGTCGGCTGGCAGGTCGCCGTAAAGGGCCATGCCGGTGGAGTCGAGGCCCCGCGAGCCGAGCACGGTTGCCATGTCTGACAGGCGGGTGCCTAGAGGCACTTCACTGGCGCCATTTTTGTAGAAGAAACCGGCTATGCCGCACATAGGCTCAATCTCGCTTAAGGAATAGTTGGGTTTATCTGGATTGGTAGGGTGTCCCGCGACTAGTAAAGCAGTCTATGGGCGCTAGTTGGGGGGAGTCAATACACGTATTGGGGCTCGCCAGTGCTAGACTTGCCACCTCGACACCTCGACACCGCGACCCGACGGCCCACCGTCTGCTAAGCGGCAATACCTATAGATGGTGATGCTCGTTGGCGCTGGTCGGTTCTCTCTCTCGAATAAGGACTTTCGAGTCTCTCAGACTCCGTGACTTTCGGCTGCTTTTCGCGGCCAGCATGGGCACGTCTGGCGGGTACTTCTTTCAGCAGGTCACCATTGGCTGGCTGGCTTATGAAATTACCCGATCGCCGTTCCTCACCCTGCTCGCCGTGAGCCTGGACACGCTCCCCAACCTGATCGGCGGACCGTTGGGAGGGGTGCTGGTCGACAACCTGGATAGACGCAAAGTGTTGATACTGGTCCCGGCCTACCAGTGCACGCTGAGCGTGATTTTCGGGCTTGTCATCCTGTTGGGCTGGCTGCAGACCTGGCACATCTTTGCGTTCATCACTCTTATGGGCTTCTCGTGGGTGCTGGTGGAACCGGCGCGAATGGCGATTACGCCGGGGATAGTGGGCGAGGATAGGCTGGTGAATGCCTTCTCGCTGATACAGGTGGCGTTCAACTCGACCCGTCTTTTGGGGCCGCTCATCGGGGGCGTCGTACTTGCCGCGTTCGGCCCCGCACCAACGCTGTTCGTGGAAGCGGGCTCGCAGTTCATGGCCGTGGGTATGGCGATAATGATGCGTGCCCCAATCCAGGCGGTGACCAGGGTCACGGTCAGGTCAGCGATGAGGGGCCTGGGGGAGTCGGTCAGGCTGATACGGGACACCCCGGTGTTGCAAGGGTTGATGCTGTTTGCCCTTCTCACCCCGCTTATTGTGGTGCCGTTCTCCAACGGGTTGATGCCGGTATTCGCCGCCGAGGTATTCGGGGTCGGACCTGCTCGTTATGGAGTGCTCCTGTCATTGATCGGAGTGGGTGCGGTTGTCGGCACCGTGGTGTTGGCCTCAATGGGAGACGTGCCGCACAAGGGGCTCG
>CAVOCN010000020.1:0-10919 GCA_963694205.1 Dehalococcoidia bacterium
CAGCCAGTTGCAGGGTCATGCCTCGCAAGATGAGTTGCACTCCAAAGCCGCCCGCGTCCACGACGCCCGCTTCGGCGAGTACGGGCAGCATTGCCTGTGTCGCTGCGACGGTCTTTTTCGTCCTTTCGTAAACCAAACCCAGCGCTTGCTGCACCGACTCGCTCGCCGAAGCAGAGGCGCGCGCCTCGTCGGCGGCGGCAGCGATTACGGTGAGCATGGTCCCTTCTACCGGCTCCCCCACCCCGCCGTAAGAGCGCTCGCAGGCGGCTTCCAACGCCCTGGCGAGATCGCCTGTGCCGAAGCTCGTCAGGCCGTCAAAGCCCTCGGAGATGCCCCGGAAGAACTGGGAGAGAATGACACCGCTGTTGCCTCGGGCCTCCATAAGCGCCCGCCTGGCCATCGCCCGGGCCACGGCTCCGACGGCCCCCTCAACGCCTAAACTGGCCTGTTCGTGTGCGGCCGCGGCGACCGCTCGCATGGTCAGTGACATGTTGGTGCCGGTGTCACCGTCTGGCACCGGGAACACGTTCAGGGCGTTGACGATATGGGAGTGCGACTCAAGCAGGTCGCTGGCCACACCGACCATGGCGGCGAAGCGTTGACCGCTAATCCGAGATTCTGGGGCCCGAGTTTTTGGGAGCGCCGCATCGTTGCTGCGCGAAGGCTCTTTTATGGGGAAATCGCTCATTGCCGACCGTTGTTCCCTATGGTATGTTTGTTAAGTTATTCACGAGCGTCCGCCCCGGCCCGCATGCCGGTTCACAGGCGAAAACGCCCATCTGAGTCCGCCCCCAATATGACTTGGCGGGCAACAAAAGGCAAACAATGGCAAGGTGCGAAATTTGCAGCAGGACCCGCATGTCGGGTAACAACGTGAGCCACTCCAAGCGGCACACCAAGCGTCGCTGGGGCACAAACACGCACAAGGCAACCATCGAGATCGACGGCGAGCGCAAGCAGGTCAAAATCTGCACTCGATGCCTCAGGACCCAGTACAAGGTGGGCGCGCGGGCCTAGCCGAGACGGGCCGCCCCCGTCCGAACGCAAGCCGGCACCAGTAAATTGCCCATACTTCTCGTCGGGCTCAACCACACCACCGCCCCGGTGGAGGTTCGTGAGAAGGTTTCCTTCACCCGCGAACAGTTAGCCGAAGCCATCCCCAATTTGCGGGCCGAAGCTGGCGAAGGCGTCATCCTTTCTACCTGCAACCGCACCGAGGTCTACACCATTCCGGACGACCCTGAAGAGGGCTCAATTCGGGTGGCCAAGTTCCTTGCCAAAAGCCTGAACGGCACCGGTGACGGAGTCGTCCACGAAGCCGTCCTGGCCCCCTACCTGTACACCGAGCATGGCCTCGACGCCGCTCGCCACCTGTTCAGGGTTTCGTCCGGGCTGGATTCCATGATTCTCGGTGAGTCCCAGATACTGGGGCAGGTCCGTACGGCCATGACCACGGCCGCCGAAATAGAACCCCTGTCCGCGGACGTTTCGCGACTGTTCCACTCCGCCATACGCTCTGGTCGAAGGGCGCGTGACGAAACGGACATCGGCAAAAACGCTCTCACGGTGAGCTACACCGGCGTAAGACTGTTACAGCAAACCCTCGGGGACCTCAGCGACCTGAGCGTCCTTCTCGTGGGTGCCGGAGAGGCCGGTCGCCTGGTTGCGGACGCGCTCACGTCGTCAGGAGTCGGGCAGATAAAGGTTGCCAACCGAACTGCGGCCCGGGCTGACGAGATCGCCGTCGATCTCGACGCCGAGGCCGTGCCGTTTGAGGACATGGCCGGTGCCATCAAGACCTCCGACGTAGTTATCACTGCGGTGGACCACGACGAGCACGTACTGTCTGTTGACGACGTCTCCTCTGCTGTACGAAACCGTGAACGCTCGCTGTTCGTCCTCGACCTCGGGGTGCCCCGAAACGTAGACCCACTGGTTGCGAGGGTAGACGGGGTGATACTGCACAACATCGACGACCTGACGCAGGTCGCTACAGAGAACCTCAGTGGCCGCCAGGCGGCGGCAGTGAACGCTGAGAAAGTGGTTGAAGACGAGTTGGCTAGGTTCGCCGTCTGGTGGGACTCTCGCGAGGCCACCTCGGTAATTAAAGACGTGCGAGAAATGGCCGAGGCCACGCGCCTGCGGGAGTTGGACAAGGCTCTAAAGTTAATGCCCGGTTTGAGTGAGCAGCAGCGGGCCAACGTCGAGGCGATGTCCCGGTCGCTGGTAGCAAAGCTGCTGCACCAGCCCACGGTGCGGCTGAAGGACCCGGCTGGCCGCCCCTATCTACAGGCGATCAAAGAGCTGTTCGGTCCCTGACCCAAAGCCCCGTTACCGACCCTGTCTGAAGGCCCTTGGGGCCTTTATTTTTTTTACCCCCAAGCCAAGAGGGTAGGAAGGGTGGGCTAGCCCGACAGCAAATTCAGGGCCGAACCCGCCTTGAACCACTCTATTTGCGGTCCGCCCAGCGAATGGTTGAGCGCGATCTCCTCGGTGCTCCCGTCGTCGTGGTGCAAAACGCACCGCACCTGCTTGCCCGGGGCCAACTCGGCCAGATCCAGAAGGCTGATTCGGTCTGTCTCTCGCACTTTGTCGTAGTCGCCCATGTCTGCGAAAGTCAGCGGCAACAGCCCCTGTTTCTTCAGGTTCGACTCGTGGATCCTGGCGAACCCTCGCGCTATTACGGCCGCCCCGCCCAAAAGCCTGGGCGATAGCGCGGCGTGTTCACGAGAGCTACCCTCGCCGTAGTTGTAGTCACCCACCACGACCCACCGGAGCCCGGCGGCTTTGTAGGCCCTGGCTACCTGCGAAACCGACCTGCCAGACTCGCTATTAAGCTGATTAAGAGTGGTGCCAGCATCGCCGGTGTGGGCGTTAATTGCGCCCATGAACATGTTGTCGGAGAACCTCTCCAGGTGGCCTCTAAAGCGCAGCCACGGGCCCGCAGGCGATATGTGGTCGGTGGTCGTTTTGCCCTTCGTTTTCAACAGGACCGGCACCTGGACATAGTCCTCGCCGTCCCAGCGCTCCCACGGCGTGAGAACCTGCAACCGCTCGCTTTCCGGGTCGACCGATATCTCGATACCCGACCCGTCTTTTGGCGGTGCCGAATAGTAATCCTGTCCCTTGGTGAAATTCGCTGATGGAACTTCTGGCGCGGGCTTGGGCGGCTCCAGCGTGAACTCCTCGCCGTCTGCGCCAATGAGGGTGTCAGTAAGAGGGTTGAAGCTCAGGCGACCAGCCAGTGTTAACGCCACGACAATTTCCGGACTGGCGATGAAGTTCATCGTCTCGGAGCGGGCGTCGTTGCGCCTTGGGAAATTACGGTTATAGGAAGTGACGATGGTGTTGGGCACCCCGTCGAGTACTTTCTCCCGTCGCCACTGGCCTATGCAGGGGCCGCAGGCATTGGCGAGGGTTGTCGCGTTTATCTTGGCGAGCGAGTCTAGCTGACCATCGCGCTCAATCGTTGCCCTGACTTGCTCAGAGCCGGGCGTAACCCACAGGTCGATGCCGCACGTGACGTCGTGCGCACCGGCCTGCTCTGCGAGGTCGGCCACCCGGCTCATATCCTCGTAAGAAGAGTTGGTACAGCTACCGATCAGCGCGGTAGCGATCTCGTCCACAAACCCGTTCTCGGTGTCTGCGACCTCTGCCGCGAGCTGGGAAATTGGGCGCACACGGTCGGGCGAGTGCGGCCCGGCCACGTGTGGCTCAAGTTTCGAGAGGTCTATCTCAACAACCCTGTCGAAGAAGTCCGCTGGGTTCTCCTCTACTTCTCTGTCGGCCCGGAGCATTTCCCTGTTGGCGTTGGCAAGCTCGGCTAGCTCTGCCCTGCCGGTGGCCGCGAGGTAGGTGGCCATGCGTTCGTCGTAGGGGAAAATCGAAGTCGTCGCACCCAATTCTGCGCCCATGTTGGTAATGGTCGCCTTGCCAGTGCAAGAGATGCTCTTGGTACCAGGGCCAAAGTACTCGATTATGGCGTTAGTGCCGCCAGACACGGTTAGCTCGCCTGCCAGTTTCAGGATGACGTCTTTCGGGGCGGTCCAGCCGTTCATCTCGCCCGTCAGCTTCACTCCGATGTGCTTGGGGTGCAAAAGCTCCCAGGGCAGACCGGCCATGACCTCTACTGCATCGGCGCCACCCACGCCAACGGCGCAGGCGCCCAGGCCCCCGGCGTTGGGGGTGTGGGAGTCGGTGCCGATCATTAGCGCGCCAGGGAAGGCGTAGTTCTCCAGGACGACCTGGTGGATGATACCGGCCCCAGGGGCCCAGAAACCTGCTCCAAACTTGGCGCAGGCGTCGCGCAGGAAGTCGTAAACTTCGCCGTTTTCCTGCCTGGATTCAAGAAGGTCGGAGATCCCCTCGACGCGGGCCTGTATCAGGTGATCGCAGTGCACGGTGGTCGGCACGTCGACCTGGGTCTTCCCGGTCTGCATGAAGTTGAGCATCACCGTCTGGCCCAGCACGTCCTGCAGGGCCACCCGGTCGGGCCGCAGCAGCAGGTAGCTCTCCCCTGGCACAAGGTCCGCGCCGTCGGGGTCGTCGAGGTGCGAAAGCAGCACCTTGTCGGCGAGGGTCAGCGGCGCTGCTACTCGGCGCCGTAGGGCTGCTAGACGCGTCTGCATCTTGGCGTAGGCTTCGCTGACGAACTGGGGAGTGGACTCTATCTGAACCATCTTGCCTCTCGAATGCTGTGAAAACCGGCTAAAGCGCCAGCCAAAAAACGGCCCCGACGAGCCAACTCGCCCGGGCCTGTATTGTTGGTGCCGTCACGGTGACGGCACCGTTGGGCCATATGCTAAAAGCGACGAACGCCTAGCGAGTTTGGCCGAAGTACGTGTAGTTGAGTTCGGTGAACTTGTCCTGGTCTTCCGGTACGTCGTCTTCGGCGAAGATGGCAACCACCGGGCATACCGGCTCGCAGGCGGCACAGTCGATGCACTCTTCAGGGCTGATGAGCAGCATTTTGTGCTCGGGAGCCTCGTATATGCAGTCCACCGGACAGACGTCGATACACGCCCGGTCGAGAACGTCCACGCAAGGCTCCGTGATGATGTAAGTCATTCCGCGTCTAAGCTCCTAGTTTGACTCCCATGTTTCGCGCCACCGGATGAGGCGGCCCGATCTGGGCACCTCATCGGTGAACAAGGGGGGTTTCTTCTTCGATTATATCGCCCTAAGTTTTCGACACTCAATGTACGATCAGCGAGCCCGGTGTTCAAGTTGACTTTTTTCAGGCTAAAACGTCTACTGTCGCACTGGCAGAGGCCGACGCCATCGCCTGTGCATCGGGGCAAATCGGGAGAAATCGGGAGAAATCAATGGGTCAACTGGACGGGAAAATCGCCATCATCACCGGCGGAGGCACCGGCATCGGCAAGGGCATTGGCCGGGCGTTCGCCCGCGAGGGTGCGAACCTCGTGATAGCAGCGCGGCGTCAAGAGCACCTCATTTCGGCCGCCGAAGAGTTCCGGGAGTTGGGCGCACAAGTCGAGACGATCACGACCGACGTCACCGACGAAGACCAGGTTCGAGCCCTGTTCGAGGCTACTATGAGCCGGTTCGGCAAGCTCGATTTGCTCGTCAACAACTCCGGAGCCTTCGACGGTGGGCCTATTGAGGACATCTCCCTGGACACCTGGCAAAAGGTGATCGGGGTAAACCTCACCGGCGTGTTCCTGTGTACCCGTGAGGCGATGGGGATCATGAAAAAGCAAAATGGCGGGCGCATCATCAACATTGGCAGCATCTCGGCGCAGGTGCCCCGCATGGACTCCTCCCCATACACCACGTCCAAGCACGGACTGGTCGGCCTCACAAAGTCGACGGCGCTGGAAGGGCGAGCGTTCAACATATCGGCGGGTTGCCTGCACCCCGGCAACACCTCCAAGGAGTTCAGCCAGTCTGTACAGGACGCAGAGCCGATGATGAACGTCGACGAACTGGCGAGCGTAGCGCTGGCCATGGCCGCCCTGCCCGCTCACGTTTCTGTGCTCGACGCCATAGTCCTGCCTTACCGCCAGGATTATGTTGGCAGGGGCTAGGGCCGCTTAGCTTTCTTGGAAGCTAGTAGGGGATCGCCCGCTTCTGCCGGTTGAAAGCCGCTAACAGCCGCTCGGCGTCTTCATTGCCACGACCGGGGAAAGACACGCGAACGTCCTTATTTTTGAATCGGACGAAAAACAGTGAAGTGTGCGGCTTGACCCTGACCAGGCTCGTTACTATGAGATGGGCGCCGATGCCCAGGCCGACCGCGGCAACGACAAAGAGAACTACGTTGACAATATTCAACCCGGAATTGGCGCTGGACGTTATGACGAACCTCTCCACTAGAAGTTGCAAGGCCATTAACGCTGCCCCCACGGTCAGCACTTTTATCCCCGAGCCGAGCTTGCTGTCTTGCCCCCCGTTGAGGTTGCGCACCCCGTCTATTTCCTTGACCAAAACAACCGACCCGGCCTCGCCGTCAGACCAGTCGGCCATGAGACGCAGGTTGGTCAGGACCACGTTATCTCGCTCGAAAAGCACCTCTTCGCCCTCCGACAGGTCGATTTGGTGTTCAATTGGTTTTATTGTTGTTGGTGAATCCATGTCCATAACTCTCGACAATCGAGTCTACCCCACGTCCCACTACGAAACCTGCGCTCCCTCCGGACGGGGCTCCCTGTGACGCTGCAAATCGCCATCGACGGACCGGTAGCCTCTGGCAAGACCGCCGTCGGCCGCGCGCTGGCCAGGCGCCTCGGTGCCCGCTTTCTCGACACCGGCACCATGTATAGAGCCGTCGCCTGGACAACTATTGACCGAGGTGTCGCGCTCGAAGACACAAAGGCGTTGACAAAGTTGGCGGAGGGCCTGGACATACGGGTGAGCGTGGAGGACGGCGAGCAGTCGCTGTCGGTCGACGGTACTGTCATCACCGAGTTTCTACGTCTGCCCGAAGTAGAGGCCCGGGTTTCGAAAGTATCTGCAATCCCGGGGGTTCGGCAGGCGCTGGTTGCACAGCAGCGAAGGGTGGCCACAGAGGCCACAACAGACGGAGAGGATGGAGCGGGCGCGGCGGCAATCGTAATGGTCGGCCGAGACATCGGCACTGTGGTGCTGCCCGACGCACCGGTCAAGGTGTTCCTACAGGCGTCCGTAACCATCCGGGTCAGGCGACGACTCGACGAACTGAGGAGAAAGGGCGACATAAGGGACCCCTCCCAGTTGGCTGAAGAGATACAGCTGCGTGATAAGATTGACACCGAGCGCTCAGACTCCCCTCTCCGGCCCGCCGTAGACTCCGTAACGGTCGAAACGGATAGGCTCCGGATAGACCAGGTGGTCGGCAAAATTCAGGAGTTGATCGAGGGCATATAACCCCTGGCATGGAACTTCTTTACCCCTTCTGTAACTTCCTGCAGCGTGGCGCGCTTCGAGCCGTTGCCGACTGGAAGGTGACCGGGGTCGAGAACGTCCCGCCGGGTGGTCCCCTCATAGTGGTGGCCAACCATCTTTCGCAGACCGACCCCTCGTTCGTCGGCACGGCGATTCCCAGGCGGCCTCATTTTCTGGCAAAAAAAGAGTTGTTCACCCACCCCATAGCTGGCAGGCTAATTCGACGCTACGGGGGCCACCCCCTCAACCGCAAGGGCGTCGACATAGCCGCGTATCGCTGGGCCATGGACCTGCTCGACCACGACGGCACCCTGGTGCTGTTCCCCGAGGGCACCCGCAGCATCGGAGGCATGCGCAGGGCTCGGGACGGCGCGACGCACATCGCCCTCACCTCACAAGCGCCCATACTCCCGGTCGGTATCACCGGTTCCGAGGTCTTTGGTTCGTGGGCCAACGTGTTTTACCCCAAGGCCCGCATCCGGGTGAACATAGGCAGGGCGTTCACCCTTCCGAATATTGAGGGCAGGCTCAACAGGGACGTCCTACGGTCGCTGACCGACATGATGATGGACCGAGTCGCAATGCTCCTGCCCCCTGAATATCGAGGCGAGTATGGCCTTTCTACGGCGGCCGGAGCCGAATTGACGGCGGCGGCGGACTAACGGATATGTGTGGAATTTTCGGTTACACCGGACCCAGGCCCGCAGCACCCCTGATACTCGAAGGGCTGGCTGCACTTGAATACAGGGGCTATGACAGCGCTGGCATGACCGTAGCCCCCGAGTCAAAGCGCCCCAAATCGGAGCCCGGGCAGTTGCCGGTAATAAGGGCGGCCGGAAAGCTGTCGGCTCTGCGCGCGCGCGTTGGCACGGACATGCCGGGCGGTTTTTCCGGTATGGGCCACACCCGGTGGGCGACGCACGGCGCACCTACCGAAGCCAACGCCCACCCGCACCGCAGCCGCAACGGCAAGGTCGTGGTCGTACAAAACGGCATAGTGGAAAACTATGCCGATCTGCGCGAGGAACTGACCGCCAGTGGTTTCGAATTCTCCTCGCAAACAGACGCCGAGTGCATCCCTCACCTGATAGAGCTATACATGTCCGAGGGCATGGACCTTGCCGAGGCCGTCAGGACCGCGGCCAAACGGCTCAGAGGCGCGAACGCCGTGGTCGCCATGTCGGCGGACGAACCGGGCAAACTGGTCGCGCTGCGGCTCGGCCACGCCGGAGGCCTGGTAATTGGCGTGGGAGACGGCGAAATGACGGTCGGGTCCGACCTGGTGGCAATAGTGCCGCATGCCCGTTCGGTCGTCTATCTAGCAGGGGGCGAAGTCGCCGTCATAACGCCCGACGGCGCGGCGTTCACCGACCTGGACGGGACTTCGATTACCAAACCCGCGACTCGCGCTCCTGCCGACCAGATATCGGCGGTTAAGGGTGCCTACAAGCACTTCATGCTCAAGGAGATCAACGAACAGCCCGAAGCCGTCGTCAATACACTGAGAGGACGGGTGTCTTTTGACGAAGGCCGGGTGCGATTGGACGAACTGGCCATCTCCGATGACGACCTCCGGGACGTGCGCAGGGTCGTCCTCATCGGCATGGGAACCAGCCTGCACGCTGCCATGGTCGGCCGTATGTGGATAGAGAAATTGGCCAGACTCCCGGCAGAAGTAGACAACTCATCGGAGTTTCGTTACCGCGACCCGGTAATCGACGAGAGCACTCTGGTCATTTCAATCTGCCAGTCGGGTGAGACGGCCGACACCCTCGCAGCCATGAGTGAGGCCAAATCTAAGGGTGCCAAGCAGATCACGCTCACCAACTACGAGGGCACCCAGACCACAAGAATTGCCGAGGCGACCATCCACATTAGAGCGGGCACCGAGGTCGGTGTAGCCGCCACAAAAACGTTCGTTTGTTCGCTGACGGCGCTCTATCTCATCGCCCTGCATCTTGGTCGCGTACGTGGAGTGGCTGATGATGCGGTCGAGGCACAAGCAGTTTCCGAACTGGCCCACCTGCCTCGCATGTTCGGGGAAGTGCTCGCCCGCCAGAACCAGTACCAGGACCTGGCAAGAAAGTACGCCGAATACAACGACTTCCTCTACCTCGGTCGCGGGTTCAATTACCCGCTGGCTATGGAAGGCGCCTTAAAGCTCAAAGAGATCAGCTACATCCACGCCGAAGGCTACCCGGCGGGTGAGATGAAGCACGGTCCTGTAAGCCTGATAGACAAACGGATGCCAGTGGTTGCCCTTATGCCCTCGGGCGACCTGTTCGAAAAGATGCTCAGCAACGTCAACGAAGTATGCGCGCGCGGCGGCCACGTCCTGGCCATTACCACCGAGGACGCGCACGGCCTGAAAGGTGCGGCCGACGACGTTATTACCATCCCGGCGAGCTCACCCATGCTGAGCCCCATCATCATGGCGCTGCCCATGCAGTTGCTGGCGTACCACGTTGGCGTACGGCGGGGCTGC
The DNA here is from genome assembly GCA_963694205.1 of Dehalococcoidia bacterium. Taxonomy (GTDB): domain Bacteria; phylum Chloroflexota; class Dehalococcoidia; order Lucifugimonadales; family UBA2962; genus CAUZIR01. The sequence goes on from CAVOCN010000020.1 coordinate 9,869, forward strand.
GACGTGGACCAGCCGCGCAACCTCGCCAAGTCCGTTACGGTCGAATAGCCGGGCCTCTTGACCCGGCCTTCGAACATGCCTTCCCCTGACGAGGGCGAAGCCGCTAACGCGTCTCGTCGCCCCCGCCCAACCAAGTTCGGAATATGGCTACCCGGCCTGCCCCCTGCCCTGTCGCACGCACCCTACCGGCGCTACTGGGCCGGTGCCGTTGCCTCGGTATCGGGCTACAGCCTGGTCTATTTCAGCCAGATCTGGTTGATACATGAACTCACCACGACCCCGCTGTACCTCGGGCTGGTGGCGGCTGCCAACGCAGTCCCAATGTTTCTACTTACCTTGATCGGCGGCGTCTATGCCGACCGTCTCGACCGCCGGACGATAATTTTCGGATCTCAACTGATCCTCGCGACGCTGGCCGCGATCATGGCCGCCATCAACTTCTTCGATGTGGTCGAACCCTGGCATATAGTCGCCATAGCCGCCGGGGTCGGGGTGGTCAGTGCGTTCGACTTTCCGGCCCGGCAGGCGTTTTACCCCAGCCTGGTCCCACGGCGAGACCTCACGAGCGCCGTGGCCATGAACGCGCTCGTATGGCAGGGTGTGAGGGTGGCGGCCCCGGCTGCCGTCGGATTTCTTGTCGCTTCCATCGCCACGTCCGCCGTGTTCGTAGTCGGGGCGATCGGGTTCGCAGTCATGGCCATTTTGCTGCTGGCCGTGCGGCCATTCGTGCGCACTGGCCTGGAGCCGGAGGACCGGCCCGAATCTGACGAAGCCGAACGGAAAAACGCGGCCGAAGCGCTTACCGAGGGCCTGAGCTTCGTGCGCAAGAAGCCCGAGTTCAGGTTCCTTATTGGCATGGTGATGTTCTCCAGCTTCTTTGGCTCCGGGTACCTGGTACTGATGCCTGTGTTCGCCGATGACATCCTTGGCGTGGGCGCCCTGGGGATGGGGTGGATGCTGGCCGCGTTTGGCCTGGGCTCCATAACGGTGACGCTGTGGATGGCGAGCCGGGGACGGTTAAAGGGCTCCGGGATGCTGGTCGTAGGTGGTG
>CAVOCN010000021.1:0-10907 GCA_963694205.1 Dehalococcoidia bacterium
ACGCTATCTTGCTAATTGTCGCCATGCTGGACCAGGCCGATCTTGCCTCGCTCAAGCATCACGCCGAGGCGCTGTGGATGCAGGTGCTGGTAGAAGTCCACGACGCGGCTGAGCTACAAGTTGCTTTGGATATAGACGCCGAGATCGTCGGCATAAACAACCGCGACCTGCGAACTTTCATCACCGATCTCAACACCACGGAGCAACTTGCTCCCTCCATTCCCGAAGGCAAAATAATAGTCGGCGAGAGCGGCATACACGGCCGCGCCGACATAGACCGCATCGCCGCCGCCGGGGCGCACGCCGCACTTATCGGCGAGTCGCTGGTCGTCGCCCCCGACCCCGGTGCAGCCCTGCGCGAACTGCTGGCCCCCCGTGAGTGAGATGAGGGTAAGTGAGACGCACCTCAAAATCTGCGGCCTGCGCGACCCGAATCACGCCCTGGTTGCCGCCGAGTCGGGCGCCGACCTGCTCGGCTTCGTCTTTGTCGAGGGAGTGCGGCGTCAGTTAACGCCCGCGCAGGGTGCCGAGATCATTTCCGAGTATCGCCGCGAGCATGGCCCCGGCGGTCCAAAGCTGGTCGGCCTCTTCGCTAACCAGCCCGCCGACTTCGTCAACCGAGTTGCGGCCGACTGCGGCCTCGACTTCGTCCAGCTATGCGGCGATGAGCAGCCCGACTACTGGGGTTTGGTTAGGCCCGGCATCATCAAGCAGATCAAGGTCCGGTCCGACGGCTCCGTCGATGAGACCATCAAACGCACGCTCGTACGAGTTGACGAGGTGTTAACGGCGGGCCACCGGGCCCTGCTCGACGCCTACGAGCCCGGCCAACTGGGCGGCACCGGCACCTCTTTCGACTGGGCTATCGCTCGCGCTATCGCAGAGCAAAGAGACATCGTCCTGGCAGGGGGCCTGACCTCCGAAAACGTGGGCCAGGCGATAACCAGGGTCGTCCCCTGGGGAGTAGACGTCTCCAGCGGTGTAGAGACCGACGGGACCAAAGACGAAGTCAAAATTCGCGCCTTCGCCGCCGCCGTCCGTTCCGCCGTTCGTCCTTGACACCCCCCGTAGCTGTCCCCTAGCCTGATCGGCGAGTCGCCCGCTCGCTGTGGCATAGGCCGCGGCAGGGGCTGCGCCAGGGGCCGCGAAACGCGCTGAGAAAGGCACCCGAACGCTCGCAAAACGGGGCTGCTCAAATAGAACTTTTCTACGACTTTTGGGAGGAATTGTGGCTTACGAATTCAACCACGTGCACATCAAAGCTGAAGACCCCGCCGCCGCCGCCGAGTGGTTCGGCAAGGCCTTCGGCTTCACCGTAGCTAACGACTGGACCCGCGAGTTCGGCGACCGCTTCATCGCCTGCGACACGGTCGACGGCACCCGCATAAACATCTCCAATGCCCGCACCGGCGAGACCCTCGACGGCGGCGACTCCGGAGCCCGCTGGGGCCTGGAGCATATCGGCATCACCGTCGACGACCTCGACGCCGAGATTAAGCGCCTGGGCGAACTGGGAGCCGAGCTGCTGGAAGGCCCCATCGACGTAGTCGGCGGCCTGCGTATTGCCTTCGTGAAGTGCCCGCAGGACACCCGCGTAGAAATACTCCAGATGCCCGGCTAGGCGACTGGCCAGCCAGTTAAACACCCCGTCTAGCTAGATGGGAGACAGGCAGATAAGAGAGGTCCGACATGGCCCGGCAGGTATTTTTCCCCAACCCGGACGGTAAGTCGTCCGGGTACTCACCCGCATCCCGGGTGGGTAACACGATCTTTGTCTCCGGGCAGGTCGCCCTCGATAGCGACGGCAACCTGGTCGGCCCCGGCGACTGCGGTGCACAGGCCGAGCAATGCCTGCGCAACGTGGGTGCGGCGCTAGAGGCTGCGGGCGGCCAGTGGGATGACGTGGTGAAGGTGTCCACCTTCTTGGTGGACGTGGCCGACTACGACGCCTACGCCGCCGCCCGGTTGGCTATGTTCCCGGAAAACGGACCGGCCTCGGCGACCGTCATAATCGCCGCCCTGGTAAAGCCCGAATTTCTCATCGAGATAGAGGCGGTCGCCATAGTGGACGGCGCTCCTGGCTCAGGCTAGGTGACCGACGCGATGGCTGGCTCAGACGACTGCATATTTTGCAAAATACGCTCCGGGGAGATACCCGGAGACATGCTGCATAGCGACGACACCTGCTTCGTCATCCGGGACATCGCCCCGGCAGCGCCGGTCCACTTGCTCGTCATACCAAACGACCACTTCACCCATCTTGAAGGCCTCGACCCCGAACGGACGAGTATGGTCGGGCATATGGTCATGGTCGCCCGGCAGATGGCCGAGGCCGAGGGCATTGCCGAGACCGGGTATCGCCTTGTAATCAACCAGAAAGACGATGCTGGCCAACTAATCGATCACCTGCACCTCCACGTACTTGGGGGAGAAAAACTAGGGAGAATGGGCTGATGCCCTCGTTACTGGTCCTGACCGCAAAGCAGTTCAACAACCTCCAGCGCGGCGTGCAGGTGCACATGAACCGCACCCGCATACTCGCCGTCGATCTGGCCGAACGCCACGGCGTAGCCTCCGGTCCCTGTGATCTCGCTGCATCGACGCATGACCTGCTCAAGGCCGAGCCCAACCACGTGCTCATCGAGATGGCCGGCAAGTACGGCGTAGAAATAGGCCCGCTAGAGAGCGCGAAACCCATGCTGCTGCACGGTGCCGTCGCGGCGGCCTGGATGGTGGCTGAAGGTGGCCTCGACGACGACAGCGTCATAAACGCCGTTCGCTGGCACACCTACGGCTGGTCGGGCTTCGACGAGGTGGGCAAGGTCGTCTTCGTCGCCGACAAGCTGGAGCCTTGGAAGGTAGAGGCCGACGCCGCGCTCGCGCCCATTCGGGAGCTTGCCGACACCGACCTGGACGCCGCCGTGCTGGCCATACTGGTCAAACGCGAGGCCGAGCTAACGGCCGCCGGCGAGACGTCTCACCCCGAGAGCCTCGCGCTCATCGCCAAGCTGACCTAGTCGAAAGGGCAACAACTATGCGAGCCGCCATCCTCAACGCACCCCACACCCCGCTGAGCATCGAGTCGGTAGACCTGGCCAGCCCCGGTTCGGGCGAGGTGAGGGTGAAGATGGCCGCCGCCGGTGTCTGCCATAGCGACTACCACCGCATCGACGGCCACCTGGCCATAAAAACCCTCCCGTACATACCGGGCCACGAGGGGTCGGGCGTGGTGGAAGAGGTCGGCGACGGCGTCACCACAGTCGTGCCGGGCGACCACGTCGTGTTTTCCCTCACGGCGCAGTGCGGTCGCTGCCGGAACTGCACCGTGGGCAAGACCAACCTGTGCGAGTGGCACGCCCTGGGCTCCGGGTTTATGCCCAACGGCACCCACCGGTTCACCAGGGACGGCGCACCCATCTTCGCCGACCTGGCCACGTTCGCCGACCGCACGGTCGTTGCCGAGGGGTACCTCGTCAAAATCCGCGACGACGTGCCGCTGGACAAGGCCTGCCTCGTCTGCTGCGGTGTCATGACAGGCATCGGCGCGGTGGTAAACAGAGCGAAAGTCGAGCAGGGGTCGACCGCCGTGGTTATCGGTTGCGGGGGCGTCGGCCTGAACGTCGTGCAGGGCTGCTCACTCGCCTCTGCGTCCAAAATCATCGCCGTGGACACCGTCGATTCCAAGCTGGGATACGCCGAGTCTGTGGGCGCCACGCACTTCATAAACTCGTCCAAGCAGGACGCGCTAGCGGAGATCAACCGAATTACCGGCGGCGGTGCTGACTACTCCTTCGAGGTCGTCGGCCTTACCCCGACCATCAACCTGGCGTTCGCCGCCATCCGCCCTGGCGGGACGTGCGTCATGGTGGGCGTCCCCGGCACCGGTGCCGAGGTGTCGGTGCCCGGCATGTCGCTGTTTTACGACCGCACCATCATGGGCACCTTCTACGGCAGCGCCCGGCCCAGGGAAGACTTTCCCTGGATCATCGACATGTACATGGACGGGCGGCTCAAGCTCGACGAACTTCTCACCGCCACGCGGCCGCTGGACGAGCTAAACGAGGCCTTCGACGACATGGTGGCGGGCAGGCAAGCCCGCACCGTGCTCAGCTTTAGCTAGGCTCTCCGCGCGCAGGGCGCGCTCTAGGGCTCTTCGGCTTATTGCCTCATCGCTTTGGCAATTAACCGTTCCCGTTTTTTCTCAATACATGACGACGCCAGCGGAGACGTTCATGTCTTCGCCGGTTATTGAGGCGGCCTCGTCGGACGCTAGGTACACCGCTGCCGATGCGATGTCGTCGGGCTTGACGAAGCGGCCCAGGGGAGACGCGGCCACTAGCTCGGCCTCGGCCTGTTCTTCGGTGATGCCCTTACTCTTCGCCAGATTTTCGACGACCCACGCGATGCGTTCGCCCTCCACCGGTCCCGGCGACACCACGTTCACCCGTACCCCGTGCGGCCCGGCGTCGAGCGCCAGTGTGCGCGCCATGCCCACCAGCGCCATTTTGCTAGCCGAGTAGGGCGTGCGGTTGGGCAACGGCCGCTTACCGGTCATCGAGCCGATTATGACGACCGACCCGCTGCCTCGCTCGACCATTTGCGGCATGAACGCCTTGCAGCACAGGAACGTCCCCCGCACGTTTACCGCGAAAGTCTCGTCCCAGTCGTCCGGATCAATCTCCCACATCGGCGCCACCGGCCCGCCTGCGCCGCTGTTGGCGACGAGCGTATCCACGCGGCCGAACTCGGCGAGCGCGGTCGTGCCTAGCTTCTCAACTTGGAGCCGGTCAGTCAGGTCGGTCGGCACCACGAGCGCCCTGCGGCCGAGGGCCTCGATCTCTTTGGCCGTCTCTTTCATGCCGTCTACGCTGCGGGCGGCCAGCACCACGTCCGAGCCCTCCCGGGCAAACCGGATGGCGATTACCCGGCCAATGCCCCGACCGGCACCGGTCACGACTGTTACGGACCCTTCAGTTAGGTGAGGCATCAAGGACTCCTAGTGGTGTTGTTCCCAGCTCGGCGCTGGCTATTGTTTCCAGGCAACGGTCTTCGTTTGGAGGCATCAGGGTCGCGGTGCGTACGTAGCCCACCGCCCGCGGGCCCAGGCTGGCCACCGCAAGGCGCTCGGCGAGCGTTACGACTGCTTGGGAGTTCAGGCTCATTGCGCGGCAAGGATACCAAAGCCATCCGTGGTCGTTGACCGGCGGGTTCGACGCGCTTAGTCTGGCCCCACAATTCCAGCTATAGGAGAGGCGATGTACGACCTTCTGATAACCGGCGGCCTGGTGCTTGACGGCGCGGGCAACCCCGGTCAATACCTGTCCATTGGCGTGCGTGACGGCGTGCTGGAGGTCCTGCGCGGCGACGTGTCGGAAGTGAAGGCCGCGCGCACTATCGACGCCACGGGGCGCGTCGTTAGCCCCGGCTTCATCGACGTACACGCCCACTCAGGCCTGGTGATACTGAGCGAGCCCGAGCACATGCCAAAAGTGCACCAGGGGGTGACGACCGAGGTCATCGGTATAGACGGCAACTCCTACGCCCCGTTCCATAACCCGGGCGATCTGGACAAGATGATCCGCATCAACTCCGGCCTCGACGGCGACCCGCCTCTGCCCCAGCGCTGGAGCAGCGTGACCGAGTACCTGGCCATGTTCGACCGCAAAGTCGCGGTCAACATCGCCTACGTCGTCGGTAACTCGCCGCTGCGCGTGGGCGCGATGGGCTGGGGCAGCAACGCTCCGACAAAGAAAGACATGGAGAATCAGAAGTCCCTGCTTAGGGAAGCGATGGCGGAGGGTGCCTTTGGCATATCGACCGGCCTGGACTACCCGCCCGGCAACTTTGCCCAGACCGACGAACTGGTCGAGCTATCGAAAGAAGCGGCTAAGCTGGGCGGCTTCTACCACACGCACGTGCGCTATCGCCTGGGCGACAGGTTCTTGGACCCGTTCAGGGAAGCATTGGAGATCGGCAGGCGTAGCGGCATACCCATTCACCTGACGCACATGTTCCGGCGCACCACCAACCCCGGCGGCGTCAACCGCATCTTCGACCTTGTGGAATCTGCGCGCGACGAGGGGCTCGACGTCACCTTCGACTGCTTCCCCTACAAGTACGGCGGCACGCGAATACTCATCGTCTTCCCAGACTGGGCACACGACGGCGGACCGGACGCGCTCAAGGCGATACTGGCATCAGAGGAGGGCCGCGAGCGTCTGCGCAAAGAGGTCATCCCCCGCTCCCTGGGCTGGGATGAAATGTGGCTGACGTACTTCAAAGAGCCTCAGAACAAGCGCTATGAGGGCAAGTCCATCGCCATGGTGTCGGAGATGCGCAAGCAGCACCCGGTAGACGCCCTGTGCGACCTGCTGTTGGAAGAGAACCTGCGCGTGTCGTACTTCGCCGACGCCGTGGACGCGAGCATCATTCCCGACCTCATCGCTCATCCGCTTTACATGGTCGGTAGCGACGCGCTGCTCATCGGCGACTTCCCCGCGCCCATGGGCTACGGCTGCTTCCCCGTCATCCTCTCGGAAATAGTGAGGGAAGAGAAGAAAGTCTCGCTGCCCGACGCCATCCGCAAAATGACGTCTTACCCGGCGTTCCGGGTGGGCATCCCCGACAGGGGCCTGATAAAAGACGGCTTCAAGGCAGACCTCGCCATCTTCGACGCCGACGAGATTCGCGCCCACGCGACGAGGCAAAAGCCAAAAGAGCTATCTACTGGTATTGACTACGTCATCGTTAATGGCGAGGTAGTAATCGACCAGGGCCGCCACACCGGCGCGCTGCCCGGCCGAGCCCTCAAGCGAGGCGGCTAGCGGCCCGGCCCTAAGGCCGGACGATCATCTTGATCTGATCGCTGGGGGTGGTCAGCGCTTCGAACGCGCCCTGGATGCCGTCCAGTGGGACTATTGCGCCTTCGGCCAACAAGGGCTCGGTGTTCACCAGCCCTCGCGCCATCAGGTCCAGCCCGGTGCGCCAGTCGGACGGCTCGTCCGAGATGGTCGTGACCATGCGTATCTCGCGGGCGATCCAGTCCACCGGCATTACCGGCACCGGGTCCCACGACAGCGCCACCAGCACCACCGAGCCGCGTTTGCGCACCGCCGACATGGCGTCCGACAGCGTGCTGCGCGCGCCTGCCGTCTCGATGACCACGTTGGGGCCCTTGCCGTCTGTTAGCTCCACCAGCGCTTCCTCTACGTCCACCTCGCGCGGGTCGAGCACCACGTCAGCGCCTGACTCTGTTGCTGCTTTTGCTCGTGCTGCTGCGGGCTCGATGGCGATTACCTTCGACGCGCCCGCCGCCTGGGCGACCTGTATGCACAGCAGGCCGATGGGGCCAGCGCCAATGACGGCGACCGAGTCGCCAATGCGAAAGCGCGCCTTGTGTATCGATCTAACGCCCTTGCACAGGGGTTCAGTCATCGACGCGGACAGCAGGCTAACGTTCTCGGGCAGCATTAGCGGCTGCCACTCCTTCATCACCACGTACTCGGCGTAGGCGCGCGAGGACGGCGGCTGCATCTGCCAGCCCGCCTTGCGGAAGTTCAGTCTCGGGTCGGCGTCCACGAAACGCGGCATGCCTGGGGGTCGCTCGCCCCCGCCGCCGACGATGGCGTCGCCAACGGCCCATCTGGTTACGTCCGGACCAAGGGCGGCTACGGAACCGGAGTACTCGTGCCCAAGCGTGGAACCATGAGGGACCACGTCGTGCATGAAGCCGTGCACGTCGGTGCCGCAAATGGATGCGTACTCGATGCGGACAAGAATCTCGCCAGCTTCCGGCTCGGGGACTGGAAGGCTCTCAATTTCGAATCGCTGAGGCCCCGTGTAGACGGCGGCCCTCATCGTGTCGGGTACCGGTTCAGCGCCCCTTGTTGCTCCGTTGGTGCCCATCAAGCCGCTCCCCAATTAAAGCGCACTGGGAATACCTAGCTGGGCTGCCAGTCCACGGCGCTGGCGATCGCAGTCTCTCAGGGCCACCTTCAAGCGCTCCTCCTCCGTAACATCCATGTAGTAACCAATAGCGGCTCGCTTGCCGCCATAGTAGGAAAAACCTATCCCGCCGACAATCCAGCGAATGTCGCCGCTGCGGGTGCGAATGCGAAACTTGTAGGGCTCTTTGCGCTTGCCGCGCAGCATCGCGGTGGCCGCCCTGCGCACCTCGTCTTTGTCACCGTGCACCACGAGGAACCTTGGCTCTTTGCCGATAAGCTCCTCATGCTCATAGCCTGTCCCTTCCTGGAAATACCTGTTGGTCAGGCTAAAGACGCCGTCGTCAACCACGTACACGCCAATGGGCGAATTGGCGAACATAGACAGGAAAAGCTGTGAGGCGAGTGAGTCAAAGTCGGGGTTCTCATGGCGCAGCCGGTCCAGGTCCAACGCGCCCCCTTGAGCCTCGTTACCCCTGTCCATTGCTCTAGTCGGCTCCTGCGCCTGTCAGAACTTCGCCTACCAGAACTTCCACCAGGGTGAACTCTCTGGGGCAGCGGGTGCTTCTGGCTCGGTCGATTTGATGGCGACTCCGGGCATGGACCGGAAAATCTTCGGGTCCAACTCGGCCAGAAGCGTCACCTGGTCACTGTCGAAGTGCAAAGAGACGGTCTGGTCCATCGTGGCGTGCTTCATGGCGATCTTGCCAGGCATGCCATCCATCGCAGTCTGGAACTCCTCGGCGACCTGCGTGGCCATGGCCTTGTCCATCGACAGCCAGGCCAACAGACGAGACCGGGACAGACTGGCCATGAGATCGTCCGAGAGTTCGTGCTCCCCCCGGATAATTGTGTCGAGGCGGCTCTCCCTCGTGCCCTCGTCGAGCGAATGGATCTCGATGAAGAGATCCGCCATGCTCGCCGTCCGTTCTTCTTCGGGCAGAGCCACCAGCTTGCCCCAGTCTGCGGAACTTGAATCGGTAGATTTCGCCATAATGGCCTCCTCTGATTCTTTCCCGCTGGGAAGCGGGCCGGGTCGAAGTGAGGGCATACTACCATGCGGGCCAGTTGCACCCCGGTGGCACCCCGGTGACGCGGGAACGACAGCCGCGAAATCGCTAAAATCGGCAGTGAGTCTGCGCCCGGCCATGCCGATCGCACCGAAGCCAGGCATCTTGCATCCAACTGGTGTGCGGCCAAGTGACCGACCGACGTAGACTTAACTTGGAGCACTTCCAGAATGCAGATCGACCTCACCCCACAGGCGTTTGAACTCATCCGCAGCCGGGGCGGCACCGCCGCCATCGACTTCATTCCCCCCATTGGCTGAGGGGGCAAGCCCGAGGTGTCGGTCGACACCTACCTGCGAGGGAAGAAGCTGGACTCCTATCGCACTTTCCAAATCGCAACCGAAGGCGACGAGCCCATTCAGGTTCTCGTATCCCAAAAAATGGCCCAGTGGTCGCGGGGTCTTGCGATCGGAATACGCAAGTTTCTAATCTGGGAGTCGTTCGACATTAAGGTCATTCCGGTGCACACACACGCCCCCGGCATCACCTGAAACCATTAGACTCAGGCCGTTGGCCTGAGAATGCACAAACTACACATAGTCGCCACCCCCATAGGTAACCTCCAGGACGTATCGGCCCGTGCCCTCGCGGTGCTGGATGAAGTCGCCCTTATTGCCGCTGAGGACACCCGCGTCACCCGCCGCCTGCTCAGCCGCCACGGCATCTCGACGCGGGTTACCAGCTATCACCGCCACAGCCCCCCCGCCAGGCTCCAGTCGCTAATCGCGGCGCTCAAAGAGGGCGACGTCGCTCTTGTTTGCGACGCAGGTACCCCCGGCATAAACGACCCCGCCGACGAACTGGTGCGCGCGGCGGCAAGCGCGGGCGTCGAAGTCGTCGCCGTGCCCGGTCCGTCCTCTGTGACGGCCGCCATATCCCTTTCCGGACTGGACATGGACGGGTTCGTCTATTTGGGGTTTTTACCGAGAGGCAAGGCTGACAGGCGGCGACTGCTCGCAGCACGGGCCGACGAGCAACTGGCACTAATCGCGCTGGAGACGCCGCATCGCATAGTCGGGGCCCTGACGGACATGCTGGGCGTTCTGGGCGACCGCGACATCTCTGTGTGCCGGGAACTGACCAAGCTGCACGAAGAGGTCTTTCGCGGGTCGATCTCAGGAGCAATAGAGCACTTCGTCGAACCGCGTGGCGAGTTCACGCTTGTAGTCGCAGGAGCGCCGGAGTTGCAGGTCGACCCCGTCGCGTTAGAGGCCGAGGCGCAAGCCATGCTGGCGCAACTGAGACAGGCGGGCTCGACAGGCCGTGATGCAGTGGCCGAAGTCACCCACATTACGGGTTTGTCCAAGCGCCGTGTGTACGAGATGTGGCGCGGCGGTGATACCATTTCACCTGAGTAGTTAGTCGGCCGCAAAGCGAACGACTGGGCCGCTCAGCACTCCCTATGACAGCGGATAAACCCGAAAAAATACTCGTCGCTGTGGCCTGGCCTTACGCCAACGGTTCAATCCATATTGGCCACGTCGCCGGTACATACCTGCCGGCCGACATATTTGCCCGCTACCACCGCATGATTGGCGACGACGTGCTCATGGTCTCGGGCGCGGACGCTCACGGTACTCCGGTGACACTCGAAGCCGAGAGCCGGGGCGTTAACCCTAAAGAGATAGCCGATGGCTATCTCGCCGAGTTCCTAAACAACTGGGAGCGGCTGGGCATCAGCTTCGACCTGTTCACGTCCACACACACTGATAACCACGCAGCCGTGGCGCAGGACATGTTCAGCGTCCTGAAGGCCAACGGCTACGTCTACCCCGACACGACTCTTCAGCCTTATAGCGAGGTTGATAAGCGATTCCTCGCCGACCGCTACGTCGAGGGCACCTGCCCCCACTGCGACTACGGCAAGGCGCGGGGAGACCAGTGCGAGAACTGC
>CAVOCN010000022.1:0-10661 GCA_963694205.1 Dehalococcoidia bacterium
GGTAGACCTTGTTCTCCAGCCCCGAAGCGGCCTTGACGATGTACTCGGCGCACAGCGCCTGGTTGGCGAAGCTCATGTCCATGACGGCCGAGGGGTGACCCTCTGCTGCTGCCAGGTTGATGAGGCGACCCTGCCCCAGCACGTAGACCTTACGGCCGTTCTCCAGAACGTATTCTTCGACGAACTCGCGTACCTCGCGCTTGGTCTCGGAGATCTCCTCCAGGCCGGGCAGGTCCAGTTCCACGTCGAAGTGGCCGCTGTTGGCCACCACCGCGCCGTCCTTCATGTCTTCGAAGTGCTTCTTGTCGACGGCCTTCATGCCGCCGGTGACGGTAATGACAATGTCGGCTATCCGCGCCGCCTGCTCCATCGGCAGTACCTGGTGGCCGTCCATGGCCGCTTCCAGCGCACGAATCGGATTGATTTCAGTGACGACGACTTTGGCACCCATGCCGGTGGCCCTGGAAGCCACGCCCCGGCCGCACCAGCCGTAACCGGCCACGACGACCGTCTTGCCCGCCCACAGCATGTTGGTGGCCCGGGTGATGCCATCGAGAGTGCTCTGGCCCGTGCCGTAGCGGTTGTCGAAAAAGTGCTTGGTGTCGGCGTCGTTGACCGCGATGATCGGGTATTTGAGCAGACCCTCATTGGCGAGAGAAGTCAGGCGGATGACGCCGGTCGTGGTCTCCTCGCAGCCGCCGATGATGCCATCGAGAACCTCGGAGCGCTCGGTGAGTGCCCGGGTGACCGTGTCGGCGCCGTCGTCCATGGTCATGTGGGGCTTGGCGTCGAGCGTGGCGTCGATGTGCTTGTAGTAGGTCTCGTTGTCTTCGCCAGTAATGGCATACGTCGAAATCCCGTGATCGGCGACGAGAGACGCGGCCACGTCGTCCTGGGTGCTCAGGGGGTTAGAGGCGCACAGGTGCACCTCGGCGCCGCCGTCCCGCAGGGCCAGCATGAGATTCGCCGTCTCGGTCGTCACGTGCAGGCAGGCCGCGACCGTTATGCCCTTGAGCGGCTTTTCTTTCGCGAACCGTTCGCCTATCAGCTTTAGGACCGGCATCTCCCGCGCGGCCCACTCAATTCGCCTTCTGCCCTCTGGGGCCAGGCCCAGGTCTTTTACGTCGTAAGGAATGGTTGTCATGAAATCTCCGTATTTGGCTCTTCTGTTTAGTTCCAGGGCAGGCCGTTGCCGTCTGGGGTCTCGTTTAGTTTAGTCAGGGCGTGGAACTCGTCGTAGCGGCCCTGAATGTCTGCCTTCGACGTGCCGGTAAGGGCCTCCATGCTGAAGCCCTGCACGGTTATGGAGCCCATTACGGTGCCCAGCGCGACGGCACTCCGCAGTGCTGCGGACGGGAGCGCGCTGGCCTCCGCGCCCGATGCCGCCAGGTAGCCCATGAAGCCACCGGCAAAGCTGTCCCCGGCACCGGTGGGGTCGATGACGTGATCCAACGGAAGAGCCGGGCAGGCGAACGCCGACTCCGAACCGTCGGACAAGCTCAGGTACATCAGCACTCCGTGCTCGCCGCGCTTTATCACCACCGCCTTGGGGCCCATTCGCAGCACCGCCCTGGCGGCCGATACGAGGTTGCGTTCGTCGGAAAATTCCCGCACCTCGTTCTCGTCGATAATGAGTATGTCTACCTGCTCGACCACCTTCTTGAGGTCGGCCTTGTTGCCCTCTATCCAAAAGTTCATGGAGTCTAGAGCCACGAGCTTGGGTCGCGTCTCCATCTGGTTCAGCACGTCCAGTTGCAGCGCCGGGTGGATGTTGGCCAGGAACAGGTAGTCAGCCTTGCGCTGCTCGGCCGTTAGAGCCGGGCTGAAGTCGGCGAAGACGTTGAGTTGCGTGTCGAGGGTCTCTCGAGTGTTGACGTCTTCTGTGTCGTAGACGCCAGCCCACCGGAACGTCTTGCCGGGCTTGCGCTCAAGGCCGGAGATGTCGACATTGTGGGTGCGCAGCAGGTCCAGATCGTCTTCCCGAAAGTCGTCGCCAACCACAGCCACAACTCCCACAGGGGAGAAGTAACTGGAAGCGAGGGAGAAGTAGGTGGCCGAGCCGCCCAGGGCGTCGGTTCTGCTGCCCGCCTGCGTCCTGACCGAGTCGTAGGCGACCGAGCCCACGACGAGTAATCCTGATGTGTTGATAGTCATGAAGTTGGGGCTGGCGCTCGCCTAGGCCTCGTCCCCCACGCTGGTGGGGTGGCCCGCCGCGATCCAGTCGCCGGTCCCCGCCTCTATGTTGTAGAGCCGGTCGGCCGGTATGCCCATTGCCGCAGCCATTTCGCAGGCGAGGCCGCTCCTGACGCCCTGGGCGCAGATGAACAGCAGCCGCCCGGTTTCGGGAAGCTCTGCGAACCTTTCTAATATGTTGTCGACGGTGATGAACAATGCGCCTTTGACGTGCCCTTCGGCGTACTCGTCGGGGCGACGAACGTCGACCACTGTCGTGTCGTCTTCCCCGTAGAGTTCTAAGGCTTCGGTCAGGTCGAGACGGTTATACGGCTCGCCGGGCTGTTGTCTGGGCATGGTCGAGGTCTCCGTTACAGGTACTTGTCGATGATGGGCCCGAGGCGTGTGCGGGTCTGGGCCGATATCTTGTCGCGACTCGTAATTATAGCGCTGCTCAAAGCCGACCCACACTCGCATCCTCGCGTGTCGGGCAGCATTGGGACGAGGTCGGAGAGGGTTTTTTTGGCCACAGCGACGTTGGCGTCCAGGTGGTCGACTATCGTTTTGACGCTGACCGCTTCGCCCTCGTGCCAGGAGTCCCGGTCCGTGACGAGAGAGAGCGACGAGTAGCAGATCTCGGCCTCGCGAGCCAGTTTTGCTTCGGGGAGCACGGTCATTCCAACCACGGTGCCTCCCCAGGCCCGGTACATTTTGGACTCTGCCCTGGTGGAAAAGGCGGGGCCCTCCATTACCACCATAGTGCCGCTCGTGTGTGTGCGGGCATACGGGCGCGCGGCGTCGGCGAGAAGCGGCGAGAGCTCCTGGCAAAACGGGTCGGCGAAGCCGATGTACGCGACCAGGCCTGCGTCGAAGAAAGTGCTGACTCGCTGGCGGGTCCTGTCGATGAGCTGGTCGGGGATCACGGCGTCTCGAGGTTCAACGTCTTCTGCCAATCCACCCACTGCGTTGACCGACACGATGCGCTCGACTCCCAGCGTTTTGAGGGCGTAGATGTTGGCCCGTGCCGGTAGTCCAGTAGGCGAAACTTGATGGCCCTTGCCGTGCCGGGGTAGAAACGCGACCTTCGTGTCGCCCAGTCGGCCCAACACGATAGCGTCGCTGGGGTCGCCGAACGGTGTGGATACCCGGACGTCGCGGGCGTCTTCCAACCCTTCGAGGTCGTACAGGCCGGTGCCGCCGATGAACGCGATTTTTGCGTCAGCCATTTGCGCTGCTAGGCCAGACCAATTCCGGCCGAGTTGTTCCGAACCCTGGCAAGACCGTGAGAAATACGTTCCGTCTCGGCCTCAATGGCCTGGACCACGCATTCGGGTCCGTTCGCCAGTCCGTCGGCCCGGTCGGCTGCGGCCAGGACTCGCTTTACTGCGCCGGTCAGTCCGGCGTCGCCCGGCAGGGCACGCTCGACGTTGAGTGCGGCCTGAAGCAGGCGGCTGAAGTAGTCGTGGGTGTTCTCGCCAAGCAATGAGCGCGCGGCTAGCACGCAGGCAAAGGCACCGGCGACCGGGACTTCACTTACGGTCACCGAGTTGGTGCGGATGGCCTCAATCACCTCTTCGCAGGTGGCCATTTCGAGCGCCGCTGTCGTGCGGTCGCCCGCCCGGCTTATTGACCTGGGAGTCGTATTCGCGGCTGAATTTGTCGTCGTCACTACCGGTCCTCGTGGGGAAACGGCACAAAAAAAGACCCACCCCGAGCCGAGCACACGAGAAGAGTCGTAACGTCTGATCAGACGCTACTCTCATCTCTCGATCCTCCAGCCGGTGGCTGGAAGCTCGTCGGAATTGGCACCGTTTCGCCCACTTGGGACGAATGGTTGCCGGGCTTCGAAGGGCCGTTCCCTCCGCCTCTCTTGATAAGAGCAGTGTTATTCAGTTTGCCTACCTAGCGATCGTACCCGAGGGCCAATCTCGGTGTCAAACAGGGGCCAGAGGGCACCCCGTCCCTATGGCTAGGCCTGGCCCCTAGTCTATGCGGCCGAAGCGTGGCAGGGGAGCGCCGATGAGCGGCCTGGCGTAGTCGGCGAAGGCGCCTGTCACGAAGTAATTTGCTTCGTCGAGAAACTCCGGCGGCAGCGCCTTGACTGCACCCGCGACCTGCGACAGCGGCGCCAGGCCGTACTCGCAGCCGTAGGCCCGGCCCTCGGCTCTTTGTAGCGCCACCATCTCGTCCGTGTGGCCCCCGAGGGCGTAGCGCACGGCCGCTTTGCCCGCCTGCTCGGCTTCGTTCGCATCGACGCTGGAGATGCAGGCGGCCATCGACCGTTGGATGGTGCCCGGCTTCTCGACACGGACCCTGACACCGAGCCTCTTTTCGGCGATTGAGGCCAGGTACGTTGCCGGGCTGGGGAAGTAAGGGTGGCCGAACGGGTCCACTCTGTCTGGCGTGGCGTCTCCGCCCAGCACGCCGTTGAGGCCGCGGGTGTTTTCCGACACGACCGCGACGGCGAAACCCCAGCGACGATAAGCAGCTTCGACGGCGTCTGTGAACTGGGTCTCGTCGACTGGCACCTCGGGCAGGCCGAGCACGTGCGGTGCGTCTCGCTCTTCGCGCTTGCCAAGTACGGCCGCGGCGGGTAGCCAGCCGGCGTCGCGGCCCATTACCTCTATGAAGGCTATGGGGGAGGCGTCGCCCATAGCCTCGGCGTCTCGCCCTGCTCCCATAGCGGCAAGAGCGACGAAACGCGCGGCGCTGCCGTAGCCGGGGCAGTGGTCGGTGCCGACCAGGTCATTGTCGATGGTTTTTGGAATGTGCATGACGGCAAGGTCCAGGCCCTTTGTTGTTGCTGCCTCTGCGAGTGCGTGGCCGGTTTCCGCCGAGTCGTTGCCTCCAATGAGAAAGCAGTAGCCGATGTTCAGCCGACGCATCGTGGCCAGAGCCGTCTCGATGTCCTGGTCAGATGCTTTCTTGCGAGTAGAACCGAGGGCCGCACCCGGCGTCCGGGCGATGCGACGAAGCAGAGGAGCGGACAGGCCGGTGAGGTCTGGCAGACTGTCGAGCCCTACGTCGATCAGGCCTTCGATGCCTCGTCGGGCACCGTAGATCCGGTCGATCCGGTCGCTGGAGTGGGCTTCGGCCACCACGCCAGCCAGGCTCCGATTAATGACGGGCGTCGAACCGCCCGACTGCAAGACCACTGCGTTTTTTGGTGAGATAGGCATGGTGCGAAGTTATGATAACTACGCTATGAGGTCAGCGCATGTCATCCATTAGTTCGATACTCGATTCCCACCCCGGAGACAGGGCCGCCATTATCGTGCCGGACGGCCCCACCGTTACTTATGGGCACCTCCGTAATGAGGTGAGCAGGCTCGCCGGGCTGTTGACGGGCGCTGGCGTTCAGCCCGGCAGGCCGGTATCTATCGTTTTAGGAAACGACGTCGAGTTCATGACGACCTTCCTGGCAGTTGCCGGGGCAGGGGCCGTGGCCGCCCCACTGAACCCGGCCTACACGGCGGCCGAGTTCGAGTTCTTCATGGAGGACGCCGACAGCCAGTTGGCTATTTTGCATCCGTCCGAACACGCCAGCGGGGCTGAGCACGCCAGCAGAGAGGCGGCGAGCAAGCTGGGCATAAAGACCGCCGACGCATGGCTCGATGGTGAGACCGTCAAGTTGTCGATAGCTGGCAGAGAGCTAACAGCCACTGGCGACCCGGCTTCCCCTCGGACCGATGCGACGGCGTTGTTTCTGCATACGTCGGGCACCACTTCTAGGCCGAAGGGCGTGCCGCTCACTCACGGCAACTTGCTGGCGTCCCTGCGCAACATAGCCGAGACGTACGGGTTGACCGGGACCGACGTGGCCATGGTGGTTATGCCGCTGTTCCATGTGCACGGGCTCATCGGAGTTGCCCTGTCCACGCTGGCTTCGGGGGGCACGATAGTTCTGCCGCCCCGCTTCTCTGCCAGTTCTTTTTGGCAAATTCAGCGCCAGACCGGCGCCACCTGGTACTCGGGCGTGCCCACGATTCACAAAATTCTCGTTGACCGGGCCGATATTGATGGAGCTCCGACAAAGAGTTTCCGCTTCATCCGCTCTTGCTCTGCACCCATGTCACCGGCCGCCATTGCAGCGGTCGAGGCCCGTTTCGGCGCTCCGTTTTTGGAGGCTTACGGCATGACCGAGGCGTCTCACCAGATGTCCTCAAACCCGATGCCGCCGGGTGATCGTCGGCCGGGAACGGCGGGCGCCGGTACGGGCGTCGGCGTGTCGATAAGAGACGAGTCCGGAGCCGAGTTGGCCCCAGGACAGCAGGGAGAGGTCTGTGTCAGCGGTCCGAACGTGACGCACGGCTACGCCAACAACCCGGAGGCGAACGCCACGGCTTTCTGGGGTGAGTGGTTCCGCACCGGCGACCAGGGGGTCCTCACCGTCGATGGCTACCTGACGCTGACGGGTCGGCTGAAAGAGTTGATCAACCGGGCGGGCGAGAAGATATCCCCTCTCGAAGTGGACGAGGCGCTGCTCGGGCACCCCGCCGTCGCCGAGGCCGTCTCGTTCGCGGTGCCAGACCCCATGTACGGGGAGTGCGTGCACGCTGCCGTCGTCCTGTCGGGCGAGGCAACGGAAGACGATATAAAGGCTTTTTGCGCAGAAAAGCTGGCGCCGTTCAAAGTCCCGGACGCTATTTACATAGCGCAGGAACTGCCGCGCACGGCTACTGGGAAGATTCAGCGTCGTCACGTTGCCGCGAAGTTCGCGGGTTAGCCAAAATGCCGCAACCCGGCGGCGTCGGAACTAGGCGAACCGGTCGGGGCTGAAGGCCGTGTGGTCGCCCGGCGGCGGGCTGCCGAGCGCCATGCCCACGGCCATCTCCGCCATTGCCGGGCCGAGCAGAATGCCCTTGCGACCTGCGCCAGTGCAGACCGTAACGCCCTCCCAACCAGGGAGCGCTCCTATTACAGGGAGCCCATCAACAGAGATCGGCCGCAGGCAGGCAGTCTGCTTTACGAGCCGGGCGTCTGCCAGGCCGGGGAGCATTTTCAGCAAGCCCTCCATCACGGTGTCCCGTGCCTGGGGCGTCGTAGTTTCGTCGAAGCCGATGTCCTCTTCGGTGGTGCCCGCCCAGACCAGGCCGTCGGGCTTGGACGTGACGTAGTTGCCCGACCAGCCGACGGACAGTTCGTAGGGTTCACCGGGCGCATCGAGGCGAAGAATCTGACCCTTGAGCGGCCGTATTCCCACGCTCGCGCCTGAGGATTTAGCCAGCGCCTCGGTCCAGGGACCAGCCGCCAGCAGCACCGAGCCGCATGCCAGCACGTCGCCGTTGTCGAGCGTGACGCCCGTTGCCCTATTGCTCTCGTCTCCAGGAATGGCTGAACGTGTCATACCGGTCGCGGTGCGATTGAGAATTTCCACGCCAAGGCTTTCGGCGTTCTGGGCGAGTGCCAGCAGGAACTTGTACGGCTCGACCTCTGCGGTACTCGCGTTCAGCACTGCGCCAAGGGCCTGGGGTGAAACTCGCGGTTCGGCGGCTCGTAGCCCGTCGCCGTCGAGCCACTCGGCGTCTGCGTTCTGGGTTTGCATCCAGGCGAGGTGTTCGCGCTGTGCCTGCACTTGTTGTTCGGTGAACGCGAGCGATAGCGTCGACTTGCGACGGTACTCGGTGTCCACGCCGGTGGCTCCCGGCAACTCGACGGCCAATTCTTGGTGCAGTTCGAACCCTTTGCGGGCCATGCCGGTGAGGTGTCCGGGAATGTCGGACCCGGAGTAAGGGTGAAGGCCGCCGTACGCGAACCCGGACGCGTGACTGCCCACGGAATCCTTCTCCAGAACGACGCAGCTGAGGCCTTTTTGGGCTAGCAGTCGCGCCGCCGCAATGCCGACAATGCCGCCGCCGATAACTACTGTGTCGTAACTGCTAGCCATAACTTTGCCATGTTACCTGTGCGTACGCGTAGAACCATCGGGTGCAGGTCGGGGTAGTGCCGCCTGAGCACTGAGTGGTACTATTCCGCCGTCATCGGTGGTGTGTTCCTAATCACCGCCTTCGCTGTCATTGACCTTGAGCCCAATACCCTGAGGAGGAATTAAATATGGTTGCAAAGCCGCTTTCTGGCGAAAAAATTGAAGAGCTGAAAGGCCTTGGGGAGACCCATTACTGGCCGCATTCCAGGCCCACTGGCGACCTGTCTGACGACACGGGAATTAAGATCGTCACCCATTCCGAGGGGATATGGGTAGAGGGTCCGACTGGCGAGCGCCACGTCGACCTGATCGCGGGCATGTGGCTCAAGAATATTGGCCACGGCCGAAAAGAGATCGCCGACGCGGTCTACGCGCAGATGCAAGACATCAGCTATGCGCCGGGCGGCACCGTTGCCCCCTCCACCATTGAACTGGCCGCCAAGGTCGCCTCCCTGACGCCCGACCCTGAGAGCCGGGTGTACTTCGTCTCTGGCGGCTCCGAGGCTGTCGAGACGGCCATAAAGATGGCCAAAAAGTACCAGTTCAACCAGGGCGAGCGCGGCCGCTACAAGGTCATCTCTCGCCAGAACTCGTACCACGGTGCCACTCACCTGTGTATGGCACTGGGCTTCAACTCGGTGAACCGCCCGAACGACTACGGGCCTCTGGTTCCGGGCAACATTCGCATTTCCAACCCCGGTGTGGACTACCGCACACGATCCGGTGACTGGGACATGCAGTACGCAGCAGACCTTGAGCGGGCCATCATTAGCGAAGGCCCCGACTCCGTCGCGGCGTTCATTGGTGAGCCCATTTCGGCGGCGTCCGGAATACACATTCCGCATCCCGAGTACTGGCCGACCATCCGAGAAATCTGTGACAAGTACGGCGTGCTGCTCATCGCCGACGAGGTCATTAACGGCTTCGGTCGCACGGGCAAAATGTTCGCCGTCGAGCACTGGGGCATTAAGCCCGACATCATGACCGTGGCCAAGGCGCTGACCAGCGGCTACCTGCCCATCGGCGCGGCTATCGCTTCCAAGAAGGTAGGCGAGTCCATGGAGGGTTCGGGCGACCAGTCCTTCCGCCATCTCATCACCTTTGGTGGCAATCCCCCGGCATGTGCTGCGGGACTGGTGAACCTGGACATCATCGAGCGCGAGGGCCTCGTACAGAACTCTGCCGACCTCGGCACCTACCTGTACGAGCAACTCCAAACGCTGAAAGAGCACCCGATAGTCGCCGACGTCCGTGGCGGCATGGGCCTGCTGGCGGCCGTCGAGTTCGCCAAGGACCCGGCGACCTTCGAGCCGTTCCCCGACTCGGTCGGACTGGACGGCAGGCTGGGCAACCTCATGGAGCAACACCAGCTTCTCGGTAGAGGAATGAACCAGTCGATGTTCTACTCGCCCCCGCTATCGATCACCAAGGACGAGATCGACTTCGTGGTCGGCCAGACCGAAAAGGTGGTCACGCAGCTGGAGAAAGACATCTCTTAGATAGAGAGACTCAGATAATCAAAAGGCCCCTGCCAGTTATCTGGCAGGGGCCTTTTTGCGTTCAGATTCGAGGGGGGCTAATTGCCGGGTGCTGGCCAGCCGCCCAGGGTGACGGCGATTGTTCGCTCCGCCCCGTCTCTCAGCACGGTCAGCGTGACGTCGTCGCCCGGTAGCAGGGTGTTGAAGTAGTCGACCATCTCCGAGACCGAGTTTATCTTGCGCCCGTCCACGGCCACGATGACGTCGCCCCGGCCGCTGGCCGACTGGAACGGGTCGTCGCGAAGTCGAGCGTCTGAGGCGCCGGTGTTGGGAATGACCTCTCGTATGTACACGCCTGACTCGGCCGATATGCCCAGCGCCGCACTAATGTCGGGCGTAATCGAAGTGCCTCTAATGCCCAGCCACGGCCGGGACACCAGTTCGGACTCCATGAGGCGGGGCATTAGCCCGGCAAGTATGTTGCTGGGTACCGCGAACCCTATGCCGAAGTCGCCCTGCGCCGAGATCTGCACGGCGGACGTTACGCCGATGACCTCGCCGTTTGAGTTGAGCAGCGGTCCACCGGAGTTGCCCGGCAGCAGCGCGGCGTCGGTCCACACCATGTTGGGAATGGGACGCTGTAGGGCTGGGGCTGCCCGGCGGTCGCGCAAGAGAGCGGGGCTGTCGCCGACGCCCGCGACGATACCGACCGACAGGAAGTTTTGCATCCTGAACGGGCTGCCGATAGCTATTGCTAGTTGGCCCGATTTCAGGGCGCTCGAGTCGGCCAGCTTGAGCGGTTCGATGTCGGTGACCTGACCGGCATCGACTGCGATCAGGGCGAGGTCGTCGGACGGGCTCGACCCGAGCAAGGTCCCGTCGAGAATGCGGCCGTCGGCCAGGGACACGTCCACGGACATAGCCCCGTCCACGACGTGGCTGTTGGTGACCACGTGACCGTCGGAGTCCACGAAGAACCCGGCGCCGGTGTCGGTGGAGCCGTCTGCTCTGTGCACGATTAGTTCGACGACCGAAGGTGCGGCGGCCTCAAACAGAGACGTCACCGCCGCCTCGTCGTAGGTGGG